>CAUZAY010000100.1:0-13115 GCA_963577695.1 Vicinamibacteria bacterium
GAACCACGCGCACGACCTGTTGCAGGTGGGGCCATATGCGCGGTCGACGAAGGTGCGGATCAGTGGGTCGCGCGGGCATTTGTCGAATGAATCGCTCGCGCTGTTTGTTCGCCATGACCTGGGCCGCTCGGTCAGGTGCCTGGTGCTCGCGCATTTGAGTCGGGTGAACAACGTGCCCGAGATCGCGGAGATGACCTGCCGTGAGGCGCTCGCGGCAAGTGGACGCGACGAGGTGCGGGTTGTCGTCTCTCGTCAAGATCGCGTGGCGGAGACTGTGGACCTCGGGGCGTGGGCGCCCCGCCAGACGCAGGGCGCCCTCGGGCGTCAGGTCACGTTGCCGTTCTAGCGCCCTGACGCGAATCGCTGGGGCGGGATACGAGGTTGGATATCAGGGTCGCCCGGCAGTGGCGACCCGCACGAAGAGAGTGACATGGCAGAGCAACCCCTCGAGGACGGCGAGCGGCGCCAGGACGCCCGTCGAGAAGAGACGAACCGACGCGGAGCCGCCGATCGGCGTTACACCGAGCGACGGGTGGCCGAGCGCCGAACGAAGGATCTTGCCCACCGGACGGTGGAAAGCAACGGTCCGGGCAAGACCGTCGGACGGGACCGACGCGCGCCGCGCAACGGCGCGACGAAGCTCGGCGGAGCCAGCCCGATCGCCGAGATGGCGAGTCTTGACGTGAGCGCGTGTCGGACGTTTCCGCCGCCGGGGCCAATTCACGCACGTGAAGCGACCTGTCTGCGGATGACGATCTCCGAGGTCCGTTACTCATGATCCCGCGCTATACCCATCCAGAGATGGGCGGTATCTGGGAAGAGCAACGCAAGTACGATACTTGGCTCCGCGTCGAGGTCGCGGCCACCGAGGCGATGGCCGCGACGGGCGTGGTGCCTGAAGACGCGGCCCGCGATATCGCGTCTTGCACCGGCGTACGCGCCGAGCGAGTTGACGAGATCGAGCAGACGACGCGGCATGACGTCATCGCGTTCACGACGGCAGTGGCCGAACAGGTGGGACCCTCGGCGCGCTGGCTGCATTTCGGATTGACGTCATCCGACGTCCTGGACACGGCGCTCGCGCTCCAAATGCGCCAGGCGTGCGGATTGATCCTGGACGACCTCGGTCACCTCCTTGAGGCGGTCGCGGATCGGGCGCGGGAGCATCGCGACACGGCGATGATCGGGCGCACCCACGGCGTGCACGCAGAGCCGATGACGTTTGGCTTGAAGCTGGCGCTATGGCACGCCGAGCTCCGGCGCGCCGTAGGCCGGATCGAGGGCGCCCGAGCGGCTGTCAGCGTCGGAAAGATTTCCGGCGCGGTCGGGACGTATGCGCATCTGGAGCCAGAGATCGAACAGCGAGTGTGCGTGGCACTTGGGCTGACACCAGCGCCGGTGGCATCTCAAGTCATTCAGCGGGACCGCCACGCCGAATTGCTGAGTGCGTTGGCGATTACCGGGGCGTCGCTCGAGAAGTTCGCGGTTGAGGTGCGTGGTCTGCAGAAGACCGAGATCGGCGAGGTCGAGGAGGGGTTCGCGAAAGGCCAAAAAGGGTCGTCGGCGATGCCCCACAAGCGGAACCCCATCGGGTGCGAACAGTTGACCGGACTCGCCCGTCTCCTTCGTGGGAACGCGATGGCCGCGTTCGAGAATGTGGCGTTGTGGCACGAGCGGGACATTTCCCACTCGTCGGTCGAACGCGTGATCATCCCCGACAGCTTCATCACGCTCGACCACATGCTGCGACGGTTTGCCAAGATCGTCCGGGCCCTCGTCGTGCACCCGGAACGCATGCAGGAGAATCTCAACCGGTCGCGCGGCATCGTATTCTCCGGAACGGTGCTGCTCGAATTGGCGCAGCGCGGGGTTTCACGGGAGCAGGCCTACGAGTGGGTGCAGCGGGTGGCCATGCGTTCCCACGACGAGCGGCTCGATTTCAAGGCGCTGCTCGCAGAGGATGCAGACGTCATGGGGGTGTTGCTGCCGGCCGACCTCGACCGCGCGTTCGACCTCCAGCGGCAGCTTCGCCACGTCGGCCCCATTGTGGACCGCGTGCTGTCTGGCGACACGGTATCCGTGCCGGCCGGAGGCCACTCTTGAAAGCTAGAGTCTTCGTCACCTTGAAACCGTCGGTGTTCGACCCGCAGGGTCGGACGATCGTCGAGGCGTTGCAGTCGATGGGCTATGGGTCCGTGCAGGATGTCAGGCAGGGCAAGTACTTCGAGCTGGATGTTGCGGCAGAGTCGGCCGACGCGGCGCGGTCGACCGCGTCCGAGGTCGCGGACAAGTTATTGGCGAATCCGGTGATCGAGAGCTATCGCATAGAAGTCGACGGAGACGACGACTCATGAAATTCGCGGTCATCGAGTTTCCCGGCTCCAATTGCGACCACGACGCGTATCACGCCACGAAATATGTCCTGGGACAGCAGGCGGAATTCGTGTGGCACAAGGAGACCGATCTGCGCGGCGCCGACGTCGTGGTGTTGCCGGGCGGGTTTTCCTACGGCGATTACCTGCGGACGGGCGCGATCGCCCGATTTTCACCGGTGATGGCCCGCGTCTGTGAGTTTGCCCACGCCGGCGGGCCCGTGATCGGAATCTGCAACGGATTTCAAGTGCTCCTCGAAGTGGGGTTGCTCGAGGGGGCGTTGCTACGGAACAATCGATTGAAGTTTCTCTGCGAGCACATCCATGTCCGGGTCGAGCACACCGATACGCCGTTTACCTCCGGCGCGGTGGCCGGGCAGGTGCTGACCCTGCCGATTGCCCACGGCGAGGGCAACTTTCACGCCTCGCCGGAGACCCTCGCCGCGCTCGAAGTCAACCGACAGGTGGTCTTTCGCTACTGCGCTGAGGATGGGGCGCAGTCGGACGCGGCGAATCCAAACGGGTCCGCTCACGCGATTGCCGGTGTGTGCAGTGTGGGGCGCAACGTCGTGGGTCTCATGCCTCATCCGGAGCGCGCGTGTGAGTCGATGCTCGGGAGCGCCGACGGTCGTGTCGTCCTCGAATCGGTGATCAACGCGCTCGCTGCAACGGGTACGGCTTGAGCCGACCCGTCCGGACGACGGGCGTCGAATTGCCGCCGGTAGTTACTGGGTACGGGAAGGCCGCGCACGTGCGCGGCTTGCGAGCTTGGGAGTGGGGGTAGAAGCCCACATAACGGCGCGCACGGCGCGCCCGCGCAGGCGGCGGAGCGGGGCGACGGGGCCCCCGCGAGCGCCGAGCCGGGGTGTGGGGCAGAGCCCCACTGAAGAAATGGATCAGGCCACCATTGACGCGCACGGGTTCAGCCCCGAGGAATATCAGCGCCTCCTCGAGATTCTCGGTCGTGAACCGACGATCACCGAGTTGGGTATTTTCTCGGTGATGTGGTCGGAACACTGCAGCTACAAGAGCTCGCGGTTGCATCTACGTCGGTTTCCGACGGACGGGCCGCGGGTGGTCCAGGGGCCGGGCGAGAACGCGGGGGCCGTGGACATTGGCGATGGGATCACGGCGGTCTTCAAGATCGAGTCGCACAATCACCCGTCGTTTATCGAGCCGTATCAGGGGGCCGCGACGGGTGTGGGCGGGATCATCCGGGACATCTTTACGATGGGCGCTCGCCCGATCGCGCTACTGAACTCGTTGCGATTCGGAGAGATTGACAATCCGGACACTCGGCGGCTTGTCGACGGCGTCGTCGCCGGCATCGCCGGCTATGGCAACAGCATCGGCATTCCAACCGTCGGCGGCGAGATCGCCTTCGAGCCCGGCTACGCGGGCAATCCGCTGGTGAACGTGTTCTGTCTCGGCGTAGCAAAAGCGGACGCCCTGGCCATGGGCGTCGCTTCGGGGGTTGGTAATCCGGTCTACTACGTCGGAGCGAAGACCGGGCGCGACGGCATCCACGGGGCCACGATGGCATCGGCCGAGTTTGACGAGCACTCGGCCGACAAACGCCCTGCCGTGCAGGTGGGCGACCCGTTCATGGAGAAGCTGCTGCTCGAGGCCTGCCTCGAGGTCATGCGCACCGACGCGCTGGTCGGCATTCAGGACATGGGTGCGGCCGGGCTGACCTGTTCCACGTCCGAGATGGGCGCCCGAGGAGATGCCGGGATAGAAATCGACGTGGCCCTCGTGCCCCAGCGAGAGACCGGCATGACGCCCTATGAGATCATGTTGTCGGAATCGCAGGAGCGGATGCTGCTGGTGGCGCGGCGTGGACGCGAGGCCGAGGTCGAGCAGGTGTTCGAAAAGTGGGATCTGCATGCGGTGCGTATCGGCGAGGTCACTGGCGATGGCTTGCTGCGGATACGCGACCAGGGACAGGTGGTGGCCGAGATCCCGAATCGCCCGCTCGCCGACCGCGCCCCGCTCTACGACCGGCCGACCGCGCGGCCAGCGTATCTCGATGACGCTAACCGTCTCGATCTGGCGACGTTGGCTCCGCCCGCCGATCCGCGGCGAATTTGGTTGGACCTGCTCGACACCCCGGCGGTGGCGAGCAAGCAGTGGGTCTACCGACAGTACGACCACATGGTTCGAACCAATACGGTGGTGCTGCCGGGGTTGGGCGCGGGTGTGGTGCGAGTGAAGGGCACCGAGCGGGCGTTGGTCTTCTCGCTCGACGGCAACGGTCGCCACTGCTTTCTGGATCCCGCCGAGGGGGGGCGACTGGCGGTGGCCGAAGCGGCGAGAAACGTGGCCTGCGCCGGCGCTGTGCCGATCGGCGCGACCAATTGTTTGAACTTTGGCAACCCGGAACGCCCGGAGATCATGTGGCAGTTCTCGCAGGCCGTCGACGGCATCGCGGAGGCCTGCCGCGCCCTGGACGTGCCGATCACCGGCGGCAATGTCAGCCTGTACAACGAGACTGACGGCCAGGCGATTTATCCCACTCCAGTGCTCGGTGTGGTGGGGGTGCTGGACGACGTGACCCACGTGCTGACCCGGGTGTTCCCGGAGCCCGATCTGGAGATAGTGTTGCTAGGCGATCCGGCGGGCGGGCTGGGCGGAAGCGAGTATCTGAAGCAGGCGCACGGGTTGGTGCGCGGCACGCCAGCTCCGGTGGATCTCGACCGCGAGCGGGCCCTGCAGGCGCTGTTGGTCGATGCGGCGCGCGGCCGCTGGATTCGCTCGGCCCACGATGGCTCGGATGGCGGATTGGCGGTGACGCTGGCCGAGTGCTGCGTCGAGAGCGGCGCGGTGGGTGCCCAGGTCGACCTGCCCGGGTCGGTCGAGCCGGTTGGGCAGGACGAGCGGTTCGGCGTCGTGCAGGCCCTGTTCGGCGAGGCGCCGTCACGGGTGGTGGTGTCCGTCGCTGCCGGCCAGCGTGAGCGGCTGCTGTCGGGCGCACGTGAACGGTCGGTCCCCGCGGTCGTGATCGGGCGCACGGGGGGCGACCGGATCCGTCTCGCGGTATCGGGGGAGCAAGTTGCCGATATTGGGCTGGACGAAGCGGAACAGGCGTGGGGAGAGGGACTGACTCGGCACTTTGAAACGGTCGCCAGCAAGGAGGCGTGACGCTATTGAAACCCAACGCTGACAGCGACACCGGTCAGGACAAGTTCAGGGACGAGTGCGGGGTGTTCGGGATCTACGGACACCCCGAGGCTCCGGCCCTGACCCGGCTCGGCCTCTATGCGCTGCAGCATCGGGGCCAGGAGAGCGCGGGCATCGCGACGGCGGACGGCGAGCGGCTGTACCTGACTCGCGCCATGGGTCAGGTGTCAGAGGCATTCGACGAACGGACGTTGGCCTCACTGAGCGGCGATGTGGCGATCGGACACGTCCGCTACTCCACTGCCGGTGACAGCCGCATCGTCAATGCGCAGCCGATTCTCATCGATTGCGTGCACGGCGAGATTGCGCTGTGTCACAACGGGAATCTGATCAACGCGCCTGAGCTCCGGACGGACCTGGTCGCGCAGGGCTGCATTTTCCAGACCAATAGCGACACGGAAGTCGTGCTGCACCTCTACGCGCGCTCGAAGGCGGCGACGCCGCAGGACGCCATCGTCGAGTCGGTGGCTCACGTACACGGCGCGTTCTCGATTGCCCTGCTGACGAAGGATCTGCTCATCGCCGTGCGTGACCCCCATGGATTCCGCCCGCTGGTGCTCGGCAAGCTTGGCGATGCGATGGTGGTCTGTTCCGAGACCTGCGCCCTTGACCTGATCGGCGCGCAGTATGTGCGCGATGTCGAGCCCGGGGAAGTGCTGGTTATCGCTCGCGACGGCGCGCGGTCGTATCGGCCGTTTCCAGCCGCGCAGCTGTCGCACTGTGTGTTCGAGCATGTGTACTTCGCCCGACCCGATAGCCTGGTGTTCGGACAAAGCGTAAACGAGGTGCGCACCAATCTCGGTCGTTTACTGGCGCGGGAAGCGCCGGCCGATGCTGACGTCGTGGTGCCGGTCCCCGACTCCGGCATGTGCGCCGCGATCGGGTACGCCGAAGAGTCCGGGTTGCCGATTCAGATGGGGTTGATTCGGAATCACTATGTCGGCCGGACGTTCCTCGCGCCGCAGCAGGAAATTCGCGGTTTCCGGGTGCGGGTCAAGCTGAACCCGGTCAGAAACATCATTGAAGGCAAGCGCGTGATTCTGGTCGACGACTCGCTGGTCAGGGGAACGACCAGTCGGAAGATCGTCGGTATGATTCGGGCCGCTGGCGCTCGCGAGATCCACATGCGCATCAGCTGCCCGCCGACCGTGTCGCCGTGCTACTACGGGATCGACACGCCAAGTCGGTCTGAGTTAATCGCGTCCAACCACACCGTCGAGGAGATTCGCGAGTTCGTCAAGTCAGACTCGTTGCAGTATCTGAGCCTGACGGGGTTGCGCCAGGCGGTGGGGCCGCGAAGCGGCGATTACTGTAACTCCTGCTACACCGGCGAGTATCCGGTGGAGGCCCCCCGGGACGAGGAAGCGTACATGCAGATGGCGCTGAAGTTGCCGGGCGACCGGTGATGAGACGACCGACCGCCGTGCTGGTCGCTGGCGTGCTGCTCGCCGGCGGTCTGTCCGCGGCGCAACCAGGTCCGGTCGATGACCAGGCGCTTCGGGCGGCCATCGATCAGCTCGGCGACTTTGACTACGCCACGCGGACCGCCGCCAGCGGTCTCGTGAGACGCGCTCCCGTCGAGCAGGTGGGTCCGGCGCTTGCCGCCGCGGTCACCGGTCACGATGACGGCTACGTGCAGTTCCGGGCGCTGGTACTGCTCGTCGGTTTCGGCGGTCCGATGGCCAAACAGGCCGCCCTCGATGTGATCGGGGATCCGAATGACCGGCTACGTGCGGTGGCCTTCGGGTACTTCGAGCATGACCCAGATCCGGCAATGGCGCCCCGGTTGCTGGAGGCGCTCGACACGGAAACGTCTGAGTTCGTGCGGCCCGCGTTGATTCGCGCGGTGGCGGCCCACGACGCCGACCCCGCGGTGCGCGCGCGGTTGATCGCAGACATCGACCGGGGGGTAGATTTCTTCCGGGGCAGCGTCATCGAGGCGCTTGGAGACCGCGCGGCTTCGTACGCACTCGACCCTCTCCTGCGTATTGTCGGTGAGCCTGGACCACTCCAGGACGACGCGCTCCTGGCCTTGGTGCGAATTGGCGACAGCCGCGCGCTCGCGTCGGTCGCCGCATTGCAGGGAACAGACCCGGACATAGAGCCGATGGTGTCGGCCGCCGCCGCCGCGCTGGGCGGCGATCGGGACCGGCATTTTCAGTTCGTGTCCGAGTCGCTCCGGTTTGCCGTCGCCGGCGATCACGCGGATCTGGTGCGTTCGTCGGCTGCCGCGCTGGGAGCACTCGCGTCGCGCGGTGATGCGGACGCCGTGCGGGAGCTGTTTGACGTGGGGATCGATGCCGACCCGGCCGCGAGGGACTCGATTGCGCTGGTGCTCGGCATGCTGGCGATGCGCTATCCAGACACAGTGCTGGGGCACCTCGAGACCCGGACGGACGTGCCTGCGGCCGCGCTGGTGGTTCGCGACGGCTTCGACATGCTTGACGAGGATCTTGAGGAGGAGCGCTTTTTCATGACGACCCGCACCGCGTTTTGGGTCGCACCCGAAGGGTCGCGGGCGCGCGCGGTGAGCGACGAGTTGATCAGGGTGCTCGAATTCTGATGGCCGACCCCTCGTTGCCCGGGAGAGACGATCCGGCCGTCACCTCAGAGGCACCGGCGCCGGTCGACTACAAGTCAGCCGGTGTCGATATCGACGCCGGCCACGAGGCGGTCCGGCGGATTCGGGCGCTGGCTCGCGGCACGTTCACCAGCGGAGTGCTCTCGGAGATCGGTAGCTTTGGCGGCCTGTTCCGGCCCGATCTCGCCGGGTTGGCCGAGCCGGTCCTGGTGTCGAGCGCCGACGGTGTCGGTACGAAGTTGAAGGTGGCCTTTCGCACCGGTCGGCACCGCTCGGTCGGGGTCGATCTGGTCAACCACTGTGTCAACGACGTCCTGGTGCAGGGGGCGACGCCCCTGTTTTTCCTCGACTATCTCGCCACGGGTCGATTGTCACCGGACATCACCGCGGAGGTGGTGACCGGTCTCGCGGCGGGCTGTGCGGAGAACGGCTGCGCGTTGCTCGGGGGAGAAACGGCCGAGATGCCGGGGTTCTACGCGGACGGGGAATACGATCTGGCCGGCTTCGTGGTGGGTCTGGTAGACCGGGCGCGGGTGATTGACGGTCGCCATATCCGCGCCACCGATCGACTGATTGGTTTGCGGTCCAGCGGCCTGCACACCAATGGCTATTCGCTGGCCCGACACATCATGTTCGAGCGGCTCGAATTGTCGGTCGACTCCACGCCGGAGGGGTTGGACGGCACGGTGGGTGACGTGCTGTTGCGTCCGCATCGTTCGTATCTGGGTCCGCTCCGTTCGCTCCTGGCCGAGGCAACGACCCCGATCAAAGGCCTGGCGCACATCACCGGTGGCGGGTTGTCCGACAACCTCCCTCGAGTGCTGCCTGAGGGCACCGGGGCCGCGGTCGAGCGCGTGAGCTGGACCCCTCCCCCGATCTTCAGGTTCCTCCAAGACCACGGATCCGTGCCCGACGACGACGCGTTCCGTACGTTCAACATGGGTATCGGCATGGTTGTCGTGTGCGCGGCCGAGACGACCGAGGCCGTCTTGACGCGACTTCAGCAGGCCGGAGAGACCGACGCGGTGGTGATCGGTACGGTGACGTCTGGAGACGGCACCGTGAGATATCGCTAGCGCCGCGGCGAGTCTTCAGACAGCCGGCGCTCACAATGGTTGCGAACGAGACGGGCCACAGCGGTCAGAAGACGCCCCCCAGCGGCGGTCGGCGACTGGGCGTGCTGATTTCCGGTCGCGGCAGCAACCTGCAGGCGATCATCGACGCCGTGACGGACGGGCGTCTCGACGCGGCCATTGTGGTCGTGATTTCCAATCGGGCGGGGGCCGGGGGGGTGGACCGCGCGCGCGCGGCCGGCATCGAGACTGTCGTGTTGGAGCACGGGGCGTTCGGATCCAGAGAGGACTACGATGCCGCCCTCGTAGCCGAGCTGCGACGGCGGGAGGTCTCGCTGGTCTGTCTGGCGGGGTTCATGCGTCTACTCAGCCCCAGTTTCGTGCAGGCGTTTCCGAACCGAGTGTTGAACATCCATCCGTCTCTGCTCCCGGCATTTCCGGGACTGCATGGCCAGGACCAAGCCTGGCGGCATGGGGTAAAGGTAGCGGGCGCCAGTGTCCATATCGTGACGCCAGAGCTAGATGCGGGGCCTATCGTGTCGCAGGCCACCGTGGCGGTCGAGGACAGCGACACGTCAGACAGCCTGGCCGCGAAGATCCTGGTGGAGGAACACCGGATCTATCCCGAGGCCATCGGGGTCGTTCTTGCCGGTCGCTGGCGCATCGACGGTCGTCGCTTCCTGCGAATCTGATCCCGGTGTTCGCCGGGCGTACTCAGGTACACTCGACCACGGTCTCCAACGCCTGGTTTGTTCGTACGAAGATGCCGGGGCTCGCGGGGGGTTCGGGGCGCAGCCCCGTCTAAGAAATGATTCCACAGAAAACCGTGGCGGAGCAGCTCGCCTACCTGACAAAGGGTTGCGTGGATGTGGTCCGCGAGTCCGAGCTTCGATCCAAACTGGAGCGGTCCGCTCAGACCTCCACCCCCGTGGTGGTGAAAGTCGGATTCGACCCCACCGCGCCGGATCTGCACCTCGGCCACACCGTCCTGATCCGCAAGATGAAGCATTTTCAGGACCTGGGGCACACGGTCGTGTTTCTGATCGGTGACTTCACGGGGTTGATCGGAGACCCGACCGGTCGGTCGAAAACACGACCGCCGCTGACCCGAGACGAGATCGACGCGAACGCCGAGACCTACAAGAAGCAGGTCTTTACCCTGCTCGACCCCGAGCGGACGGTCGTCAAATTCAACCGCGTCTGGCTGGGGGCCCTGACGAGTGAGGACTGGATCCGGTTGTCGGCCCGTTACAACGTGGCACAGATGCTGGAGCGGCGCCATTTTCGCCAGCGTTACGAGAAGGGCCAGCCGATCGGGATTCATGAGTTCTTGTATCCGCTGACCCAGGCCTACGACTCCGTGCATCTCAACGTGGACGTCGAGCTTGGGGGGACCGACCAGCTCTTCAATCTGAATGTGGGACGCGACATCATGCCGGGATTCGACCTCGTACCCCAGATCGTGATGACGATGCCCCTGCTGGTCGGTCTCGACGGGGTCGAGAAGATGTCGAAGTCGGCCGCCAACTATGTCGGTATCGCGGAATCGCCCAACGACATGTTCGGCAAGGTCATGTCTGTCTCGGACGACCTGATGTGGAGCTATTACGAACTGCTAACAGACTTGTCCGCGGCCGAGATCGAGCGCATGCGGACCCAAGTTGGCGCCGGTGAGCTGCATCCGAAGCGCGCGAAAATGGATCTGGCCCAGCGTATCGTCACGGACTTCCACTCCCGCGATTCGGCGGTCGGCGCTGAGATGGAGTTCGAGCGCCGATTCGCGCGGAAGGCCTTGCCGTCCGAGCTCGCGGAGCACGTGCTCGAACTGGGAGCCGACGGCGCGCGACTGGCCGAGGTGATCGCAGACGTCGGTTTCGCTGGTTCCAACAGTGCGGCGACCAGATTGATCGAGCAGGGCAGCGTGCGGCTCGACGGCGAACGCGTGACCGAGCGGGGTCGACGTATAGCGTCTGACGGCGCGCCGTTCGTCTTGCAGGTCGGTAAACGGAAGGTGGTGCGCGTGTGCCCCCGGCCCGCCGCTACCTGAGCCGCCGTTTCACGCAGAGTCCCGGGAAGACCACCCATCGGGGGGAGACGGCACGAGGCGGCACAAAAAAAGATACAAGCGGGGGTTGACTAAATAGACGCTTGTGATAACCTTGCAAGGTTCCCCACACGGAGATATTCGTGGCAGGGGGGGCGCCGCGGCTGGTCGAACAGTCCGGGGCGTCGGCTCTTTGAAAACTAGATAGGACGACGAAGCACAATCGTCGAGAATCAGCCTGACAGTACAAGACTGAACAACGAAGAGCCGTCATGGCTCTCGTGTTGAAGTTTGCTGACGGTCATTCGTGAGAGTGGCTCGAGGCTTCGCTCTTTAACTTGAGAGTTTGATCCTGGCTCAGAATCAACGCTGGCGGCGTGCCTAATACATGCAAGTCGTACGCGAAAGCGGCCTTCGGGCCGTGAGTAGAGTGGCAAACGGGTGAGTAACGCGTGGGTGACCTGCCTTCGAGTGGGGGATAACTCTCCGAAAGGAGGGCTAATACCGCATAACATCCCGCCCTTGGATGGGTGGAGATCAAAGCCGGGGATCGCAAGACCTGGTGCTTGAAGAGGGACCCGCGTCCGATTAGCTTGTTGGTGGGGTAGCGGCCTACCAAGGCTTCGATCGGTAGCCGGCCTGAGAGGGCGGACGGCCACACTGGGACTGAGACACGGCCCAGACTCCTACGGGAGGCAGCAGTAGGGAATTGTTCGCAATGGGCGCAAGCCTGACGACGCAACGCCGCGTGGAGGACGAAGATCTTCGGGTTGTAAACTCCTGTCGAGCGGGAAGAATAGTGCACGGGTTAATACCCCGTGCGCCTGACGGTACCGCTAAAGGAAGCCCCGGCTAACTCCGTGCCAGCAGCCGCGGTAATACGGGGGGGGCAAGCGTTGTTCGGAATTACTGGGCGTAAAGGGCTCGTAGGCGGCCAGCCAAGTCGGACGTGAAATCCCCAGGCTCAACCTGGGAACTGCGTCCGATACTGGTTGGCTTGAAGTCGGGAGAGGGATGCGGAATTCCAGGTGTAGCGGTGAAATGCGTAGATATCTGGAGGAACACCGGTGGCGAAGGCGGCATCCTGGACCGATCTTGACGCTGAGGAGCGAAAGCTAGGGGAGCAAACGGGATTAGATACCCCGGTAGTCCTAGCCCTAAACGATGAATGCTTGGTGTGGCGGGTATCGATCCCTGCCGTGCCGGAGCTAACGCATTAAGCATTCCGCCTGGGGAGTACGGTCGCAAGGCTGAAACTCAAAGGAATTGACGGGGGCCCGCACAAGCGGTGGAGCATGTGGTTTAATTCGACGCAACGCGAAGAACCTTACCCGGGCTTGAACTGCAAGTGATCATCGGTGAAAGCCGATTTCCGCAAGGACACTTGTAGAGGTGCTGCATGGCTGTCGTCAGCTCGTGTCGTGAGATGTTGGGTTAAGTCCCGCAACGAGCGCAACCCTTGTTTGCTGTTGCCATCAGTTCGGCTGGGCACTCTGCGAAGACTGCCGGTGATAAACCGGAGGAAGGTGGGGATGACGTCAAGTCAGCATGGCCTTTATGTCCGGGGCTACACACGTGCTACAATGGCCGGTACAGAGCGTCGCGAACTCGCGAGGGTAAGCTAATCGCACAAAGCCGGTCTCAGTTCGGATTGTAGGCTGCAACTCGCCTGCATGAAGTTGGAATCGCTAGTAATCGCGGATCAGCACGCCGCGGTGAATACGTTCCCGGGCCTTGTACACACCGCCCGTCACATCACGAAAGCTGGCTGTACTAGAAGTCGCCGAGCTAACCCGCAAGGGATGCAAGCGCCTAAGGTGTGGTTAGTGATTGGGGTGAAGTCGTAACAAGGTAGCTGTAGGAGA
>CAUZAY010000101.1:0-13082 GCA_963577695.1 Vicinamibacteria bacterium
GAGCCGCCGGGCCGGCGTCCAAGAGACACGTGCTCGAAGTCACCAACCTCGCTAAGTCTTACCCGACCCCGCGCGGGCCGCTGACCATCCTGTCGAACCTCACGCTGTCGCTGCGACCTGGCGACGCGGCGTCGATCGTGGGTCCATCCGGTAGTGGAAAGAGCACGCTGTTATATGTCCTGGGCGCGCTGGAACCGCCGACGGCAGGCACGGTCACGCTGGACGGGGTCAACCCGTTCGCGTTGTCGTCGACCGAACTCGCAGTGTTCAGGAATCGACGTGTCGGCTTCGTGTTCCAAGACCATCTCTTGCTTCCGCAGTGCACCGTGCTGGAGAACGTGCTGATTCCGACGCTGGTTGGAGAGCGCGAATCGGACGCGCCGGAACGCGCGCGCGAGCTGCTCGATCGTGTGGGCCTCGCCGACCGTCTGGACCATCGTCCCGGTGAGCTCTCCGGCGGCGAGCGGCAGCGGGTGTCTCTCGCGCGTGCCCTCATTCGGCGCCCACCGCTGTTGCTGTGTGACGAGCCCACCGGCAACCTCGACCGCGCGGCGGGTGACGTGGTGGCGTCCATGTTGTTCGACCTGCATGAGCGCCAGAAAACGGTGCTCCTCATCGTGACCCACAACATCGCGCTTGCGGCCCGGTGCCCGATCCAGTTCGAACTGGTCGGCGATCGGCTCGCGCGAGTGGACGGACCATGACCACGAGCACGCTGTTGCAGCGCAGCCTGCTGCACTTCTGGCGGACGAATCTGGCCGTCATCGCCGGGGTTGGCGTCGCTGTCTCGGTGCTGGCCGGCGCCTTCCTCGTCGGAACGTCGGTTCGCGCCAGCCTCCGTGATCTCGCGCTGCTGCGCCTGGGCCAGGTTGATCACGTGGTGACATCGGGTCTGTTTTTTCGCGACGCGCTGGGCGAAGACCTGGTGACCGCGCTGGCCGAGGAACCGGCGCGTGCCAACACTGCCGGCGCCAGTGCCCCGCTCATTGCCCTGGAAGGATTCGTCACCCATCAGGACAGCGGTAGCCGAGCCGGCGGCATCCAGGTCTACGGCGTCGACGAACGGTTCTGGCGCTTTCACGGGGTCGAGCCTGAGGGACGGGCACCGGATCCGGGCACCGTCCTGGTCAGCGCAGGGCTCGCCCGTGAACTCGGCGCCGGGCTGGGCGAAACGCTCCTCGTGCGTGTCCAGAAACCATCTGCCATCCCGGTCAGTTCCCTGCACGGCCGCCGTGACGATCTGGGCCGGACGATGCGTCTGAGCATTCAGGAGGTGCTGGCACCCGAGAGTCTCGGAGAATTCTCGTTCAGGCCTCAACAGGGATTTTCGCGGGCCGTGTTCATCAATCTCGGTCGCATGCAGCGCGACCTGGAGCTCGACCAGCAGGTCAACACGCTGTTGCTCGGCGGTGGTGCGCCGGACCTCGAGACGTCGGTCGCGGTTGCGAGCATCGAAGCGGCGTTGCGCGACCAGACACAACTCGAGGACCTCGGCCTGCGGGTACGTCTACTCGAGGCCTCTGGCGCGCTGGCGGTGGAGTCGGTGGCTGGATTGCTTGATGACGACGTCGTCGCCGCGGCGCGGACGGCGGCGTCCGAAGCGGGGATGTCCGAGCAAGCAATCCTGACCTATCTGGCCAATGCGATCCGGTCCGGTGACCGGCAGACCCCCTATTCCCTCGTCACCGCCCTCGACCTGCAGGACCTCGACGCGCTCGCCGTCGGCGAGACGCCGGTAGACCTGGATGCCTCCCGCCCGGGGCCACCGCCGATCGTGCTCAATGACTGGACCGCCGAGGATCTCGAGGCCGGGCTTGGTGACGTCGTCACGGTCGAGTACTACCTCTGGGAGGAAGTGGGGGCGTTGCTGGTCGAGGAGGCGCAGTTCCGGGTGGCCGCGATCGTGCCGATTGAAGGACTGGCGGCCGACCAGGACTTTGCGCCTGACTACCCGGGGATCACCGAAGCCACCGACGTGTCGGATTGGGATCCGCCGTTTCCCATCGATCTCGATCTGGTCCGTCCGAAAGACGAGGACTACTGGGACGAGCATCGAACCGTCGCGAAGGGGTTCGTGCCGCTGGCGAGCGGCCAGGCCTTGTGGGGGTCCCGGTGGGGCGACGTGACGTCCTTGCGGCTGTCCGCCTCGTCGGGCGTGTCCGAACAGGACGCCGATGCCTATCGGGCGGCGCTGCACTCGGCGCTCGACCCGCTCGCGGCCGGCTTCGTCGTGTACCCCGCTCGGGGGCTCGCGCTCGAGGCGGCGGCCGGAGTGACCGACTTTGGTGAGTATTTCACCTATTTCAGTTTCTTCCTGGTGGTCTCTGCGCTGCTGCTGGCTAGTCTGTTTTTCCGTCTTGGTGTCGAGCAGCGGTTGCGTGAAATTGGCGCGCTGCGAGCGCTCGGCTTCCACGACGGCGCCGTCAGACGGCTGTTCTGGGGCGAGGCCGGGGTGTTGTCGTTCGCCGGCGGCGTGCTGGGCGTAGTGGGCGCTGTCGGCTACGCCGAACTGATCATGTGGGGGCTTCGCACCTGGTGGGTCGATGCCGTCGGCACGACGCTGCTGACCTTGCACGTGTCGCCCGCGGCGCTGGGCGCCGGGCTGGCGGGCGGGGGAGTGGCTGCCGTGGCGTCGATTGCCTGGACGTTGCGATCCGTGGACCGCGCGACGCCTCGTGCGCTCATCAGTGGCTCGCTGCCGGCCCACACTGGTCGAACCGGCCGCGGGGGTGCGCGCGCCGGCCGTCTCACGCGTCACGCGCCGGCCACGCTTGGGCTCCTCGGGGCTCTGGTGCTGGCGGCGACATTGACAGGCCTCGTCGGTGACACGGCCGGTTTTTTTGGCACCGGCCTGTTGCTCCTGACCGCCTTGCTGACACTGGCGTGGTTACTGCTTGGGCGGCAAGACGCCCTGGGGGATGCGGTGCCAGCGGCCTGGTCCGTCTCGCGCGTCGGGCTGCGGAACGCCACGGCCAGGCCCGGACGCTCCGTGCTGTGTATTACTCTCATCGCCTTCGCCTCGTTCATCATCGTGGCGGTCGACGCATTCCATCTCGAGGGTGGCGGGGAGGACACCGACCGGGCGTCCGGCACCGGCGGCTATCCGCTGATCGCTGAGTCGTTGTTGCCGATCGTGCTCGACCTGTCATCGGAGGACGGACAGGCGGAACTCGGGATCTCGTCGTTCGACGACGACCTGTTCGGTGACGCGTCCTACGCGCGGTTCCGGGTGCGGCCGGGCGAGGACGCCAGTTGCCTCAACCTGTACCAGGTAAAGAACCCGAAACTGCTGGCCCCTGAGCCGGCGTTTGTCGCCGACGGTCGTTTCAGCTTTGGTCGGACCATGGCGGAGACCGAGGCGGAGGTCGCCAACCCCTGGCTGCTCCTCGACCGGCAGTTCGACGACGGTGCGGTGCCGGCGATTGCCGACGCGACGTCGCTCGCCTACGCGCTGCACCTATCTGTGGGTGATGATTTCGTCGTGAACCGCGAAAGCGACAACCCGATCACGCTTCGGGTCGTGGCGGCGCTGACCGATAGTATTTTTCAAGGTGAGCTGATCATCGGCGAGGGGCCGTTCGTCCGCCTGTTCCCGGAGCACGAGGGCTACCGGTTCTTCCTGATCGACGCGCCGGCCGACGCCACGGCGGGTGTGACCGCGGCACTGGAAGATCGCCTGTCCGACTACGGCTTTGACGTGACTCTTGCCTCCGACCAGCTCGCGGCGTTCCACCGCGTCAACAACACCTACCTGGCCACGTTCCAGACGCTGGGCGCCCTTGGACTGCTCCTCGGCACCTTCGGGTTGGGCGCCGTGTTGCTGCGGAATGTACTGGAGCGTCGTCGCGAGCTCGCGCTACTGCGCGCGGTTGGTTACGACGCGCGAGATGTGTCCCGGCTGGTGTTGGTCGAGAACGGGTTGCTGCTATTCGGGGGACTGGCGGCAGGCACCGTCTGCGCGCTCGTGGCCATCGCCCCCGCCTGGCTGGCGCGCGGCGGCCAGTTCCCGGTCGTGTCTCTGGGCGGGTTGCTGTTGGCGGTTGTGGCCGCAGGCCTGACCTCGTCGCTGGCGGCTACCGTGGTGGCGGTGCGGTCCCCCCTGCTTGCGGCGCTGCGGTCTGAGTAACCCCCGAGCTTGCCGGGCAGGTGCCACTGCTCCCGGTGCCTTGGTCTGTTCTGTCGCATCACTCTAGAGGCCCAATGTCCGAGTCCCTTGATGACATCAAGACCCCAAACGCGCCAGCATCGGAGGCCTCGGCCTCGGCCGCGTCCGAGGCGGTGGCGCCAGGCGACGGCGTGGGTCAGAACGCGGTGACCCCGTTGGATCCGGCTGCGGCCGAGCCGCCCCGGGCCAGGCGGTCGCCGACCCGCCACGAGACGCACGGGGTGGTCCGCCTTGATGACTACTACTGGTTGCGCGAGCGAGAGAGTACGGAGGTCATCGACTATCTGCACGCCGAGAACGCACACACCGATGCGGTCATGGCCCAGACCGAAGCACTACAGGAGACCCTGTTCGAGGAAATCAAGGGGCGCATCAAGCAGACCGACATGTCGGTCCCGTATCGGGAGGGCGACTTTACCTACTACAGGCGCTACGAGGACGATCGCGAGTATCCGATTTACTGTCGTCGCCTCGAACCAGCCGGGTCAGAGGAGGTCCTGCTCGACGTCAACGAACTCGCCGAGGGGCGTGACTTCTGCCAGGTCTCTGGCCGCGAGGTCAGTCCGGACCAGCAGTTGCTTGCCTACGCGACCGACTTCGAGGGACGACGCATTCACACGATCCGCGTCAAGAACCTGGTGACCGGCGCCCATCTCGACGACGCGCTGACCGGCGTCACCAGCAATCTGGTCTGGGCCAATGACAGCCGGACGCTGTTCTATGCGCACCAAGACCCGACCACGTTGCGGTGGTCTCGTATCTACCGACACCAACTCGGCACACGACAGGCGGACGACGAGGTGGTCTACGAGGAGCCGGACGACACGTTCAATTGCGGGGTGGGGAAGAGCCGGTCGAAGCGATATCTGCTGATCGGGTCGCATCAGACGGTCTCCAGCGAGTATCGGTTTCTGGACGCCGACGATCCGACCGGCACATTCTCGGTGTTCTTGGCCCGAGAGCGCCACCACGAGTACCACATCGATCACTTTCGTGACCGGTTCTACGTGCGCACGAATCGCAACGCCCGCAACTTCAAGTTGATGGAAGCGCCTGCGGGTGGGATGGATCCGGAGCGCTGGGTCGAACTGATCCCGCATCGGGAGGACGCGTTGCTCGGGCCGTTCGAGCTCTTTCGCGACCACCTGGTGACACATGAGCGGCGAGGCGGTCTGGTCCACCTGCGAGTGTGTCCGTGGAACGGCGCGGACGCACATGACATTGTGTTCGACGAGCCGGTGTATGACGCCTATCTGTCAGTCAACCGGGAACCTGACTCGTCGGTGCTGCGGTTTGGCTACGAGTCCCTCACGACGCCGACGACCACCTATGACTACGACATGGTCGCCCGTACGCGGACCCGATTGAAGCAGGAAGAGGTGCTTGGCGATTTCGATCCGACTCGCTATCGGTCCGAGCGGCTCGTGGCGACCGCGCCGGATGGTGAACACATTCCGGTCTCGCTGGTGTCGAGGGTCGGCACGCCTCGTGACGGTAGCCACCCCCTGCTGTTGTACGGCTACGGCGCCTACGGTCTCTGCATCGACCCGGCGTTCAACTCGGCCCGGTTGAGCTTGCTGGACCGCGGGTTCATCTTCGCTATCGCGCACGTGCGGGGAGGCCAGGAGCTGGGACGACGCTGGTATGACGATGGCCGGTTGGGACAGAAGCGCAACTCGTTCACCGATTTCATCGCCGCCGCCGAGCACCTGCTGGTCGAAGGCTACTCGCAGACGGACCGACTGTTCGCGATGGGGGCGAGCGCTGGTGGGCTGTTGATGGGGGCCGTGGTCAACATGCGGCCCGATCTGTTCGCCGGCGTGGTGGCGCAGGTCCCGTTCGTCGATGTGATGACCACGATGCTCGATGAGACGATCCCGCTGACCACGGGCGAATACGACGAGTGGGGCAATCCCAACGAACGCGCCGCGTTCGACGACATTTTGGCCTATTCGCCCTACGACAACATCGAGGCCAAAGCCTACCCCGCGTTGTTGGTCCTGGCCGGGCTGCACGACTCTCAGGTGCAGTACTGGGAGCCGGCCAAGTGGGTGGCCAAGCTGCGCGCCCTGAAGACCGACGGCAATCCGTTGCTGCTCAAGACCAACATGGATGCCGGTCACGGTGGCGTATCGGGCCGATATCGACGCTATCGGGATGTGGCCTTGCAGTATGCGTTCCTTCTCGCTCAGGCCGGCGCGCGGGGTTCGTCCGCGGACGACTAAAGCTTTCGGCCGCCCGTGCCGAAAAGTGCAATTGTGAGAATACGACGTTCGTCGTACGCGTTGCTGTGCGCGTTTTTCCTGACCGGTGCGACCTCGCTCGTCTTGGAGGTGGTGTGGACCCGCCTGCTGCTCCTGTCGCTGGGGACCACGACGGTGGCCATGGGCATCGTCCTGGCGGCGTTCATGGGCGGTATGGCGATCGGCGCGTGGACCGCCGGGAGCACTCTGGTCTGACGATTGCCGCCGGTAGCCGTCTACGCCGGCCTGGAAGCCTGGATCGGCCTTTATGCTCTGGCCACACCCTGGCTCTTTCGTCTGATCGACGGCACGCCGCCGGCGGGACAGCTGGCGCTTGGCGTGGTGGCGCTGCTGCCGGCGACGGTGGCGATGGGCACGTCGCTGCCGTTGCTGGTTCGGGCGCTCGACCAGCGGCATCCGGGCGAGGCATCGCGAGCCACGACGGTGGGGTGGCTGTACGCCGTCAATACCGCCGGTGGCGTCGTCGGGCCGCTCGCCGCGGTGTTCTTCCTGTTTCCCCTGGCCGGGTTATCGCGAACCCTGATGCTCACCGTCACCGCGAACCTGGTCGTGAGTGCCGCGGTGTGGATGACCCGGCGTCAGTGGGAGGTCACGCCGTCGGACGCGTCGAGTGACCTGGCGCCGACCGGTGCGACGAGCCCAGGCGGCATGCCGGTGTCGCTGCCCCGTTCGCTCTATGTGATGCTCGCTGTGTCAGGCGGCACCGCGATGATCTACGAGGTGGCGTGGACCCGGACGCTGGCGATGGTCCACGGTTCGTCGGTCTACGGAGTGTCGATCGCGTTGTCGACATTTCTGGCCGGCATCGCCCTCGGCTCGTGGGGCTCCGCCGCCTGGCTGCGCCGGCGTGCCGCCACTCGATCTGGGGCGGCCTGCTTGCTGGTGGGGTCCGCTTGCGCCGCCTTCGTCAGTCTTCAGGTCGGCGGGCGTTTGCCGGTCCTGTTTCTCTCTCTGTTCCGCTGGGCGGACGGCGGTAGTACCGCCATGTATGTGGCTCAGTTCCTGCTGGCGGCGGCCCTGATGCTTCCCAGCACGCTCTGCCTCGGGGCCCTGCTCCCGGTGGTGGTCAGCCTGGCTCCGCGTCGGCGGGGCGGCGATGACCACGCCGTGGTCTCTTCTCTCTATGCCGCCAATCTGTCTGGTGCGGCCACGGCGGCGCTGATGGCGTCCGCGCTCCTCGTTGCGGGTGTCGGGTTGAGCACCTCCTTGCAGGCGGGCGTTCTGCTGGCCCTCGGCCTGTCGCTCGTGCTGCTCGTCCGACTGCCGGCACCTCGCCCGGGCTTGGTCGGCGCCACCGCGTTGGCGGTGTTGTTGGTCCTGGTGCTGGATGGCGGCGCACGCCGACTCACGCTCACCTTCGGCCTCTATCATGGCGCGGAGGGCTACGCGACGAACGACGACCAGGGTATCCGGGACCTGCTGGCGTCGCACGAACTGCTGTTCTACCGTGATGGTCCAACCGCCTCGGTGGCGGTCCAGTAGGTCGACCGCTACCTGTTGATGAAGATCAACGGCAAGACCGACGCATCGAACGGCGCCGCGGATATCGAGACCCAGACCCTGCTCGGGCATCTGCCGCTGCTGGCGGTTGATGGAGCCGACCGGGTGGCGGTCGTTGGATTCGGGAGCGGGATGACCGCGGGCGCCGTGCTGACGCACCGAGTGCGCGAGGTCGATGCCTTCGAGATTGAGCCCGCCGTCGTCGACGCGTCCCGCTATTTCGACGCCATCAACGGGCGTCCTCTCGATGACCCTCGTCTCCGCCTGGTGAGGGGTGACGCACGTAGCGAACTGCGGCGCCAGGACCAGCCCTACGATGTCATTATTTCTGAGCCCTCGAATCCCTGGATTACCGGCGTCGCCAATCTTTTCACGCAGGACTTCTTCGAACTGGCGGCCTCCCGACTCGCGCCGGACGGCGTGTTCGCCCAGTGGTTTCATCTCTACGGCATGTCCGAAGAAGCGGCCCGGGAGGTGGTGGCGACGTTCCGCCACGTGTTCCCGCATGTCGTCACCTTCAAGGACCGCGATTTGATTTTGCTGGGGTCGGCACGGCCGATCAGTTTCTCGCTCGACGACATGAATCGGCGGTTCTCCAACCCGGCCGTGCGTGCGAGTCTGGGCAAGGCGTTCGTCCGCTACCCGGCCGATCTGCTGGTCAAGCTCAGGCTCGACGAGCGTGGCACGGCCGCATTCGCGGGAGATGCGGCGTTCAACACTGACGACAACATGCGACTCGAGCTTGCAGCACAGCGCACGCTGTATGACGACCGGTTGCCCGCCATCCTGGCGGCACTCGACCGGCATCCGCCGGCGCTGTCCGACATCGTCACCGACTACGGGACGCGGGCCACGCTGGAGCTCGAGCTGGCGGCGTCGTTGTTTACGGCCGGGCGTGACGTCGAGGCGTTGCTGTACTGTGAGCGAGCGCTGGCCGACGAGCCGTCGTCCGACGGACTGAAGTTGCTGGGACAAATAGCCGAACGCGGCGGTGACTGCCGTCGCGCCCGCCATGCCTGGCGTCTGGCCCTGGCCGCCGACCCGGACCCGGGGCAGCGCGCCCTCGTCAGTGCCCTACTCAGCGGCATTGACGAGCCCGCCCCGTCTGGAAACTGACAGACGATTGACAGACGGGCGCGCGATAGTGCGCGCCCCGAGGGCCCGGAGTGGGGGAGGGGCCCTCGCGAGGCCTGCGTGGGGTTCGGGGCGAAGCCCCGTCTAATTGAGGCGGCGCAGCCCGGTCTAGCACTAAAAAAACCGCACCGAATAGCCGAACCGTACGCCGCGTCCGATCTCCGGCGCGAAGTCCTTGATGAACGAGGTGTGGTTCCGATACAGCGCATTGGCCAGGTTGTAGCCGGTGACGCTCACGATGTGCGCCACGTGCGGCCGGGCCAGGATATAGGAAGCCTTCAGGTTGAACACCGAGGATCCACTGGTCTCGGTCTCATCACGAAACACCTGACCTTGCTGGGCGGCGATGATCAGCTCCGGACTGACCGTGAAGCCCCGGTAGGGTAGGTCCAGACTGACCCGTCCCCGCAGGGGCGGGATGCGTGGGAGGGCCTCACCGGTGTCGAGTTCGGCGTCCACGAAACCGACACCCACGTTCACCCACATGGCATCGCCGATCCGTACGCTCGCATCGGCATCGAAACCCCGAAAGCGGC
This sequence comes from Vicinamibacteria bacterium, assembly GCA_963577695.1. Lineage (GTDB taxonomy): Bacteria > Acidobacteriota > Vicinamibacteria > Vicinamibacterales > UBA8438 > UBA8438. The sequence continues at coordinate 9,600 of CAUZAY010000101.1, forward strand.
TGTCGGCTTGGCGAAATTCGGCCACCCGCAGCCGATCAGCGACGGCGCCCGTGATCGACGCAAAAACGAAGTCGTCAATGTCATACACGTACGCGTTGACGCTGCTCCTCGCTCGTGGCGACTGATACCGCAGACTGACATCGAGTCCCACTGTGGTCTCGCTCCCGAGGTCGGGATTGCCCACCTCGAAGACCAGGTTACCCACATGCGGGCCGAAGTTGTACAGCTCTTCCAGCGCGGGGGCGCGGTGCGAGCGTGTGAGGTTGGTGACGAACGCGGTGTGGGAGCCCAAGTCGGTCTGGAGACCGGCCGAGACCGAGCTCCCGTTGAAGTCGCGGTCGCGCACTGGCGACGCGACCGGCGCTCCCGGCGACCCTGCAGACTCTGTTTCCAGAGCCGCACGCGGCAGCACGGCGTAGCTGTTGCGCTCAAGCCGGCCGCCGAGCTGCACCCGGTATCGCCCCAGTTCCAGCTCCTCGTAGACGAACGCCGCGAACGAGGTCTGGTCAGTGGGAGGCGCCAGGGCTTCCTCTCCGACGGCGACGAAGTCACGCGCTTGAGTCCACACACCGAACTTGCCGGCCAGACGGGCCGTCTGCCGCTGATCCACCTCGGCTCGCAGCACGTAGGTACGGTTGTCGAATGCCGTCCCGAGGCGCTTCGACCCACCTTCCGTCTCGACCTCGGTGTGTTCCCAGTCCACAACATTGAAAACCAGTCGAACCCCATCCACGACCGTGTGGTTCAGGTTCCGCATGCCGATGTCGAGCCGGCCCACCCGGCGCCGTGAGTCGAGCTCTACCTGTACGTCGTCTTCCAGGGTGTCCGGACCGCCGGCGTTGTCGGTTCCGGCTTCGACGTCCGCCGTGAGCGCGCCGACGAACGGGACACCGAACAGGCTGTTCTCCGCCGTGAACCCGCCGCTGGCGAAGAGCCGGTCGCCGAAGTAGCCGATGCCGGCGCGCGCCGAGTGGAGCTGGCTGGCCGAGTTCTCGATCGCGCCCTGAGGCGTGCGGTAGTCGTCGGTGGCGCGCGTACCGCCTCCCAGCCACAGGATGGCGTTGCCGTCCGTGTGCTGCAAGCTGGCGTTCGTGCCCGCTTGCCGGTCGGCCGAACCGGTGTCGGCGCTCACCTGTCCGCGTGTCCCATCGGTCATCGAATCGAGATAGCTCTCGTGCGGCGTGATGGCATTGACCACGCCACCCACCGCGTTCGACCCGTACAGCAGCGTGGCCGGACCCCGCACGATTTCCACTCGATCCAGGCTGTTCGGATCGATCGTCACCCCGTGGTCGCCAGACTGTGCACCCAGGTCACCGGTCCGGATCCCGTCCTCCATAATCAACACTCGGTCGCCGTCGAAGCCGCGGATGATTGGCCGGCTCGAGCCTGGCCCGAAGCTGCGTTTTGCGACGCCCGGTTCGTTCTCAAGCGCGGCCGCCAGCGTTGGCTGCGGGTTGGAGATCAGCTCGAACGAGTCCAGCGTCGAAATCGCATTGAAGGCGTCGAAGGCGGTGGTCTGGCCGCCCGCGGTCGCCGTGACCGTCAGCTCTTCATGGACGGTGGACAAGACGAGCGTGAAGTTGGCGGTGACATCGGCGCCGGATGAGACGGCTACGCTCTGGCGGGCGGCGCTGAGATGCTCGCGTTGTGCGATGATCTCGTGCGAGCCTGGGGGGACGTTGGTGATCTCGTAGGTGCCGTCTTCCTCAGTCAGCGTAACCAGCGACGGACCCACCACCAGCACGACCGCGCCGTGTACCGGCTCAGCCGCGTCACCGAACGTGACCGCACCACGGATCGTGCCGCTGTCCTGCGCGTCGGCCGACGCGTGCATCAGCGCGACGACGCAGATGACCGACAGAAACCGGCACGGACCGCCGCGTTGCCTACCCATGGTGTGCTGCCGTTGCACGCTCTTGGTCTGGGCCATCTCCCAGTCGGTGTGTCCCTCGGTGCCGCGCGAGTCCGACGCGATGCGACGTGGGGCTACGGTCGACACCCACGGTGCAGGCCGAGGTTCGTGAGGTCGCGTTGCTGAGTGAATCAGAACTGGCTACGCGAGAGGGGGGCCGCGTGGGGGCACCGGAGACGTCGCGGTGGCCAGGACCCACGGCGTGAGGGTGTCGCCCGCGGCCGCGGCGGCCTCGGGGCGCGGGAGGCGCGCGTCGTCCGGCAGATCGGCCAGCGGCCCCTGCCCGAGCTTGCAGACCGCGCAGTCCTGGTCCGCGTCGTGTCCAACGTGCGGAACCGCGGACACGGCCGTGGAGCTGGCAATCGCGACGATCAACGCGGCAACCCACGCGCGGCAACCTACCGACCGCAGACGCGAGCCGGTACGGCGACGACCGTATTGTTCAAACATCAATCTGAATCTAGCAGGAATCTTCAAGTCAGGGCAAGAGTTCAACGCACTCTTCCACCGGATGGCGGAATGGTCCACGCCTGGGGATGACGTTCGAATCCGATCTTCGAATAGTAGCCGACGGCACCCGGGGCCGACAGCAGGAGCAGTCTGCACGTCGGTTGCAAGCGAGCCCGCGTTTCGCGAATCAGCGCGGCGCCGATGCTCTGCCTCTGGTACTGTGCGTCGACGGCCAGGTCCGACAGATAGCAACAGTAGTGAAAGTCGGTCACCGAGCGAGACACCGACGAGCCTCGTTCCGAGTCGCGCGGTGATCGTGAGGTCGGCGTGGGCCAGCATGCCTTCGACACAGGCTCGGTCCGACACGGGACGTCGTTCCGCCAGGGTCGAGGCTTTTAGTACCGCGATGAATTCGTCGGCGGTGAGCGCCGGCTCGGCTTGGAAGATGACGTCGGGTATCTTGGCCATGAACCTGCCCGGTGCGAGTGTACGGGATCTCGCGTCTATACTGGGGAGTGCCGCTTCGCGCGATGGCGACGTGGCCGGGGAACGACATGACGTACACGAACTGGAAATCGGCTGTCTTCGTCGGTCTCGTCGGGCTCGCGCTCGGCCCGGCGGCGGGTTGCGGCGGGCAGGCCAATCGAGTGGACGCCCCTGAGTCCGTTGTCCCAGCTCTGGCGGTGACCACCCAGGAGGTGGCGCTCGCCGTCGAGGGGATGACTTGAGGTGGTTGCGCCCTGGCCGTGCGCCAGGCTCTGCTGGGTGTCAAAGGTGTTGTCGACGCGGAGGTCTGGTATGACGACAAGCGCGCCGACGTCGAGTACGACCCGGAGACGGTTGAAGTAGCGGCACTGGTGCTGGCCATTGATGGGGCCGGTTTCGCTGGCTCGGTGATGGCGGTGAAGGACGACAGCGACGGTGGCGCCGGGTCCTGACGTTGCCGCTCGGGTCACCGGGGTCGGCGAGCGGATTCCGGCCGCCATGGGGGTCGTGGCCGCGCTGCTAGCCGCCAGTTGTTGTCTGCTGCCGATGGCGCTGATCGTGACCGGGGTGGCCGGCGCCGGTCTGATGATGACGATGATGCGCTTCGAGTGGCTGACGCTGCCACTTGGCGT
>CAUZAY010000102.1:0-12929 GCA_963577695.1 Vicinamibacteria bacterium
GATACGCTTCGACAAAGATCTCCAGCGCATCGCCTCGCTCCAGTTCTTCGGGGAGGAGTGCGATCTGTGCTTCCAGTTCCCGAAAACTGGAGAGCCCACGGAAGAGTCCGTCAGGAAGCGTGTGCTGACGCGGATGCTGGGAACTCATCGAGGGTGAAGGGAGCGTAGCAGGAAGCGGAGGGGAGTGTCAGCGGAAGGATTCGGGTGTTGCTGGGGGGATGCTGGGAGCCGTCAGTCACCGTGAGCTAGGACGCTCAGGGGAGGTGAGAGGAGAGAGTGGCGGGTGTTCTTTGGGAGCGCGTCTTAGGGACGACGAGGACTCTATGCGGGCAGCCAGTTGTTCCAAAGTTCTTGAACCTTGGCGTCGTTCTCGGAAAGCCATACCTTGAGTTTATTGACGACTTGCCCTGCGCAGTCTCTCCACTGGTCTTCTACTCCGATAATCTCCTTTTCGTAATCACCCACACGAAGCAGGGTATTAACGTAGAGTTCGTCGATATTTAGGAACACGGGGTCCAGAAAGATGGTCGTACCCGATTCGCTTTTCCCTCGCCCAAGCACATAGAGATGGAGCAGCGCCTCCTCAGGCGCATCCACGATGCGAACTTGCTTGATTCGTTTTCGAAAGACGTTTTTGATGTCTTTAATCGAATCAACGATATCGCTGTCAGTGTCGATGAATCCATCTCTGACCTGTGGTCCGATGTAGATGGTTGGGTCAGTCTTCTTGGCAACTGCTGTCGTCGGTGTCTGCGCCGACGCCATCCCGCCCACCAGCAGCACCGCCACCACCCCGACCACGCACCTGCGCAGATTCAGCATGAGTGGAGACTAGCAGGAAACGGGGGAAATATCTCAATACCCGACACGCAGTCGTCGAGACACGCCGTCAAGACACGCCAGGGGGTCGCCAGCGCATCGACTCGGAGTGCCTGGACAACCCCAGCGTCGGTGGTCGTGAAGGGTTCTGGCGGCGTCTGGCGCGGGATGTGCTGGGCTGGAAATACGAGGAGGTGGGGATGTCAATCGCGAGTGAATCGTCGCTGGGAGTTTCGTTCAGGGAGTCCGTGGCTTGCTCCACCGGACGCCTAATGCGTCGAGTCGGCTAATCCGCTCCTCGGACAACGTGCCCTTCCTCTTCGCTTGGCGTCGTCTGCTGAGCCACATCCCCAATACCTTCCGTGCGGGATCGGGATCATACTTCGAGACATTTACGTCTCCACCCGCGTCCTTGATCTGTTGGAGTGCAGCGCAGTTCGCAACGAAGGCATCATCCAGCGGATCCCAACTCACCCCTAATGCCTTGAGTCGCGTTATCCGCTCAGCGGACAACCTGTTGCGCTTCTGCGCGCTGCGTTGATGGCTGATCCACTCCCCCAATACCTTCCGTGCGGGATCGGGATCCACCTGCGAGACATTCACGTCTCCACCCGCGTCCTTGATCTGTTGAAGTGCAGCACAGTTCGCATCGAAGGCATCATTCAGCATGCACAGAGCGTAGCAGCAAGCGCGGGGGAGTATCTCAATGCCCGACAGGCAGTCGTCGAAACGCCGTCACACCCGCACCTGCGGTAGGACTGGGGTAATCGACCGTCGAGTTGAGCCAGAAGTCAGGAACGCGCCGCCAAGACACGCCAGCGGGTCGCCAGCGCATCGACTCGGAGTGACCTGAACACCCCAGCGTCGGTGGTCCTGAAGGGTTTTCGCGGCGTCTGGCGCGGGGAGGTGCTGGGTTGGAAATACGTGGAGGTCTGGGGATGTCAATCGCCAGTGAATCGTCGCTGGGACTCCCGCCCTACTCGCCGCGTCTCCAGAAGTATTTCTGCACCTGTTCTGCACCCCTTCCACCACAGCGTGACCACCCGACTACAATCCCAGTAAGTTGTTGCAACAAGAGGAGTAAGTGGTGCGCCCTGCAGGATTCGAACCTGCGACCTCCCGGTTCGTAGCCGGACGCTCTATCCAGCTGAGCTAAGGGCGCGTGGGGTAAGACGTTCGCGGGGGCAACGACGCGGGTGGTCGCCGACGATGCCAGCGTGGAATTATATCACCGTGCCACGCGGGTCAGCCCGTGGCCGACAGGGAACTGATCCCCGAGCGCGATGGGCAAACGGCCGTCGATAGGGGCTTGGCCCGTGATCGCCCGCACGGCACTGTCTTCGGCCAGGTCGTAGAAGTCGTAGGTCAGCAGCATGGCCGGCAGTTGCGGCAAGAAGGTCGCGGCGTAGGGATTGCCGAAAAGGACAGTCACGAACGGCTGCTCGGTGGTAGCGCTGCGCCGGGCGACGTCGCGCAAGAGGTCGGCGACGTCTGCAGTCAGGTCCATCCGACCGCTGAATGATGCGGTGCGGACAAAGACGGACGCGACAACGGCGTCGTAGCGGTCGACGCTGGCGCGCACGAGCTCGAGCTCCCCACGCGAGGTGCGGTCGGACACCTCGACGGCGGTGACGTTCGGCCAGCGCTCTTTGAGCGCCGGAAGAAAGGTGCGACTCGGCGCGCCGTTACCCCACCCGGACGGGTAGTCGAGCACCGACAGGTAGAGCACTGACGCGGATCGCGAGACGGTCAACGGGACGTCGCCTCGTTCATCCTTGATGAGCGTCATGCCGCGGCGGCTGACCTCCGCGGCGACCGCCCGATGGGCTCGGGTGCCGACAACCAGCGGAAGGGTGTCGAAACTGACGGCACGATTTCGGTGCAGACCGAGCCTTGCTTTGGCTTCGAGGACCCGGCGGACCGAGGCGTCGACTCGCGTCTGCGTGAGCGTACCGTCTTCGACTGCCTCTTTCAGGCCGGCGAACGCCACGGGGTCGTCCGGTGAATGCAGCACGATGTCGTGCCCGGCGGTGATGGCGCCCACGGCGGCCTCGCCCGGTTCCATCAGGTCGGTCACACCGCGCATCCGCATGGAGTCGGTGTAGACGAGCCCGTCGAAGCCGAGTTCTTCGCGCAGTAAACCGCTGACAATGGGGTAACTGAGGGTGGCGGGGCGGGCGGGCTCGGGGTCGAGGCTTGGCAGCTCGATGTGCGAGGTCATGACGGCGGCCGCACCAGCCTCGATGCCGGCTCGAAACGGCGGGAGTTCGACCTGATCGAGCCGCGAGCGCGGATGCGAGATCAGGGGGAGCCCGAGGTGCGAATCGGTGGCCGTGTCCCCATGCCCCGGAAAATGTTTCACGGTGGCCAGCATGCCGCCCTCGGTCAGACCGCGCACGTAGGCGGCGGCGAGGCGGCCCACCGCGGCCGGGTCTTCGCCGAACGAGCGGGTGTTAATGACCGGGTTGCGCGGATTGTTGTTGACGTCAGCCACCGGCGCAAAATTGACGTGGATGCCCAGCGCGCGGGCCTCAAGGGCGGTAATACGACCCGCCTCGAATGCCAGGCGGTCGTCACCGGCGGCCCCGAATGCCATGGCCCGGGGGAACGTCGTGCCACCGGTGAGTCGGAACCCGACCCCGGTTTCGAAGTCGGCGGCATTGAGGAGCGGCAGCTTGGAAATCGCCTGCAACCGATTGGTGATTGACGCGGCCGCCAGCGGTTGGCCGAGCATCGAGCGTGAGTAGCCGGCGTTGAGCAAGACGTTGGGGGCCGGTTCGCGTCCGCCGAACAGCAGGAACCCGCCGACATGCTGCTCGTGCACCAAGGACACCAGGTCATCGTAATCCTGGCTGTCGCTACTGAGATACGTGGAGCGGAACGACGGCACGATGAGCTGACCGATCTTCTGGTCGAGCGTCATCGCCTCGAGCGTCGCCGTCACCCAGCGGGCGGCGCGCGCGTCTAGCTGAGGCGGCACCGGTGCGGCCGTGAGCAGCGCGGCCGCGGCCACGCAGCCGAGGAGGCTGAAACCAACATGGGGACGCACGCTCGGATGGTAGACCAAACGGGCCTGGGCAAACCAGCGGAGGCGACACCAGTTATCATCTTGCGGATGAGTCACCAGGAACACCGCGCCGCCTCACCGACCCACATCCGATGCTATGTGCTGACCGTGAGCGACACGCGCACCGAAGAGAACGACACCGGTGGGCGATTGCTGCGGGAACTGCTCGAGGGCGACGGCCACGAGGTGCTGGGGCATGCGATCGTGCCGGACGAACCGTCCACCCTCGGCGGGGCGATCGAGCGACAACTCGATGCCGCCGCCGTGCAGGCGGTCATTACGACCGGAGGCACCGGCATCAGCCGGCGAGATGGTAGCTATGAAGTTGTCAGCGCGTTGATCGACAAGCGGATCGACGGCTTTGGCGAGCTGTTCCGCGCGCTGAGCTTCGAAGAAATCGGCCCCTCCGCCATGCTGTCACGCGCGTGCGCGGGGACGGCTCGCGGCAAGATTTTGATTTCGTTGCCCGGTTCCAAGAACGCGGTGCGTCTGGGAATGACCCAGTTGGTGCTGCCCGAGCTGGGGCATTTGGTTCGCGAGGTCACCCGGTAGAACGGTAGGCCAAGGCGCGCGATAATGCGCGCCTCGCGGACGCGGAGTGGGGCACTCGGGGTCCCCGCGGAGCGCCCGCGTGGGGTTCGGGGCGTAGCCCCGGTTAAGTAATGACCACGAAAATGCGTCCGATTCGCGACACGATTCCGATCGAGGAAGCATTGGCGCTGGCCATGGGCGCCTCCATTCCGCTCGACCGGACCGAACGCCTCCGGCTCGAAGAGAGCGTCGGGCGTGTCCTGGCGGTTCCGGTGGTGGCCGACCGGGATGTGCCGCCGTTCAACCGGGCGGCAATGGACGGCTATGCGGTCGTCGCCGACAGCACGTTCGGCGCCAGCCGCATAGAGCCACAACTGCTGGCGTGCGTCGAGACCGTGCACACCGGTTCGGTCCCGTCGAAGACACTCGTGACGGGACAATGTACGCAAATTGCCACCGGCGCGCCGATGCCCGACGGGGCCGACGCCGTGGTGATGGTGGAAGAAACCGACCGTCGAGACGGGGACCAGGTCGCCATCTTTACGCCCGTCTACCCGCGTCAGCACGTCGGCCGCCGCGGCGCCGACATCACGAACGGCGCTGAGTTGCTGCAGCCGGGCGACTTCCTGACCCCGAGTCGGGTCGGGTCCATCGCGGCCCTGGGCATCGCCGACATCGAGGTGTACGCCAAGCCGCGTGTCGCCATCCTCTCGACCGGGAACGAAATCATCGCCCCGGGGCAACCGCTCGGCCCGGGACAGATCTACGACATCAACCGGTTCACGCTGGGCTCGGTCATCCGCGAGCACGGCGGGGTAGCGGTGGCACTGCCGACGGCGCCTGACAACCTGGATGAGCTCAGCGACACGGTGGACGCCTGTCTCGAGCACGACATCCTGGTCTTCTCCGGCGGCAGCTCGGTAGGTGAGCGAGACCTGACGGTAGACGTGATTCGCCGGAAGGGAGCGATCCTCTTTCACGGCATCGCCGTGAAGCCGGGCAAACCCACCGTGTTCGGGACCATTGGCACGACCCCGGTGCTGGGCATGCCCGGCTACCCGACCTCCTGCTTGTCAAACGCCTACATGTTGCTGATGCCGGTGCTGCGCCGACTGGCCCGTCTACCGGAATACCGGTTCCGCACGGTCTCTGTTCCGGCAGCACAACGGATTGTCTCGACTACCGGGCGTCATCAGTTCTACACGGTGAGAGTGGTGGATGGGAGGGCGGTGTCCGCCTTCAAGGCCTCAGGCGACATCACCAGCATGTCGCAGGCGGACGGGTATATCGAGATCCCGGCCCAGACCGACATCGTCGAGGAAGGCGAGACCGTCGAAGTGAAGCTGTTCTAGGGTTTCCTCCTCCTGCTGTGGCCCTTGGCAGGGGTCTACCTTTTGCCGACCTGGCGTTCGTACTCGGGTTCGAGCTCGTCGGCGGTGTGGAGATCAAACGGGTCGGCGGTGTGTTCGAACTTGCCGCGGAACTCGGCGTGGCAGCGGTAGCAGACGGTGAGATCCTTGAGCCGGCTGTAGACGGCCAGGTCGATCAGCGCGGCGCCGCCGAGGACACCGTACGCAACCAGGTCCTGCCCGTAGTAGTAGAACCCGGCGCTGATGAGCGCCGCGATGACGATGACGGTCACCCCGACCTTCGGATCGAAGTCCTTCCGCATATAGAAGTCGCCGCCCGCGCACACGGGACATTTATCGACCTTCTCGTCGGCACGCACCGCATCCGAGAAACCCAACAGAAACGCCTGCTTGCAGCGGCCGCAGTTGATCTGGAGGGATGTGTCAGTCGCTTCGACCGGAAGCGCGCTGCCGCACTGATGACACACGACGGTGACTTCCATGGTTACTGGGCGGCCCTAAAGGGCCTTGCTACGAACGATTCTCTGGCGGCCGTACCTGTCCGCCGTAGCCTTGGCGAAGGCGGATTACACCGGGACCGTCGTGGCGACGAGTATGTACTTTGCCAGCACCTCGCCGACGATAACGGTGAAGAAGTCCACATACAGAATGCCGGTGGCCGACTGCGTGGCGCGGATCTTCGCGGTCTCCCAGGTCATGTAGGCCAGGACCACGGGCCCCAAGAGCCCGAACAAGATCCGCTGCCAGAAGAACACGCCGTCGAGCGAGAGGATGTACCGCTGGAAGCCGGGGCCTGGAAGCTCGGCCATCACGATGGCCCACCAGACGATCCCGACGACGACCACGACCCGCACGGCGGTCGACCCGATGTGAAATTTGACGATCCGCTGCAGCAGCGACACATCCATCGACGGCAGCACCAGATACCAATGCCCCAGGATCATCGCGGTCGACGTGCCACCGAGCAGCGCGGTCGAGGTCAGAAAACTGGCGACGCTCAGCCCGGCGACCAGCGTCCCCGCATCGGCTGCGGCGGCCAGTCCCTGGCCGATGACAGCGCCCACGCCACTCAGCACCGCCAGCCACAACCACACGGGACGGAGCCGGCCCCACACGCGGCCGATGGTGGCCCAGTAGACGAGAATCGCGCCGGTCGAACCGATGAGCGCCCCCAGCGCGACTCCGGGCACGCCCGAGCCAAACACCACATCCTCCGGCCGTAGCGCGAGCGCCACGAGCAGCAGCACCGCCGCGAACCCGGCGTTGAACCGGAAGAACTGCACCCCGGCCACCCGCGGCACCAGGACGAGGGTGACGATGATCCCGACACCGAGATGGACGAGAAACAGAAACAGGACGTAGGACAGGGTCATGGAGGTCACGCGCGCGGCACCCGCCAGACGCGCGTTGGACAGGGCGGACGCAGAAGGCCGGACCGGTCACACCGGCCCGGCCTCCTGACTGCAGGGGCTCGGGGCTATCCGAGGCGCCGGTTGACGTCCGCCCAGTTCACCACGTTCCACCAGGCGGCGATATAGTCCGGCCGGCGGTTCTGGTAGTTCAGGTAGTAGGCGTGCTCCCAGACATCGATTCCCAAGACGGCCTGCTTGCCGCTCATCGCGGGGCTGTCCTGGTTGGGTGAACTCTCGATCGACAGGGCGGTGCCGTCAGCCACGACCCACGCCCAGCCGCTGCCGAACCGGCCCATCGCCGCGGCCGCGAACTGCTCCTTGAGCGTGTCGAAGCTCCCAAACGACCCGTTGATCGCATCGGCGATCTGACCCGTCGGCGCCCCGCCCGCGTTCGGCGCCATGACCTGCCAGAAGAGGGTGTGATTCGCATGCCCACCGCCGTTGTTGCGTACCGCGCCCCGGATGCCCTCGGGCAGCGCGTCCAAATCGCCGATCAGTGCGTCGACGCTCTTCCCCTGCAGGTCCGGGTGCCCCTCGAGGGCGCCGTTCAGCTTGGCGATATACGCCGCGTGGTGCTTGCCATGGTGGATGCGCATCGTCTCTTCGTCGATGTGCGGGGCGAGGGCGTCGTAGTCGTACGGCAGGCTCGGAAGCTCGTGCGCCATGAGGAAATCTCCTTCGAAACTTGGTTGAAGTACTCGCTGAATTGCTGGGAGTGAAGCGCTGATGCGTCTCGTACTCAGTGATGGGTCACGACGTTGTAGAGTGTGTCTCGTTCGATCGGATCCCGACCGGCCACGCGGATCAGACCGCTGATATCTTCGGTGGTGAGCGCTTCGGGGGTGCGCGCGCCGGCCATGTGATAAATCTGCTCTTCCTGGACGGTCCCATCCAGATCGTCCACCCCGAACCAGAGGGCCGTCTGGGCTGTCTCGACCCCGGTCGCAATCCAGAACGCTTTGATGTGCGGCACGTTGTCGAGCATCAGACGCGCCACCGCGTGCACGCGCAGGGTGTCGGCCGCCGTCGGCGCCGGGAGCTTTCGCATCTGATTGTTGTCAGGATGAAACGCCAGCGGGATGAACGCCTGGAACCCGGCCGTCTCGTCCTGCAGCGCGCGCGCGCGCAGCATATGGTCCACTCGCTCTTCGAGCGTTTCGATGTGCCCGTAGAGCATGGTGACGTTCGTGCGCATGCCCAGCCGGTGCGCGGTCCGATGGATGTCGAGATACCGGTCGGCCCCGCACTTGTCGTGGCAGATCTTCCGGCGCACCCGTTCGGCGAACACTTCGGCCCCACCGCCTGGCAGCGAATCGAGCCCGGCCGCCATCAGTTCGCGCAGCACCTGCTCGTCCGTCCGCCCATACAGGTCAGCGAAGAACGCAATCTCGACCGCGGTGAAACATTTCAGATGCACGTCCGGCCGGATGCGCTTGAATCCGCGCAGCAGCTCCAAGTAGTAGTCGAACGGCAGGTCCGGGTGGAGGCCGTTGACGACATGGACCTCGGTCAGCGCCTGGTCCGTGCGAGCCCGCAGCTTGTCCCACACCTGGTCGAGACTGAGGGTGTAGGCGCCGGTGTCCCCGGGCTGCAGACGGGCAAACGCGCAGAACAGGCAACTCGCGACGCAGACGTTCGTCGCCTCGATCCGGATGTTGTGATTGAAGTAGGTTCGACCCGCGTGTCGTTTTTCACGCTCGCGGTTCGCCAACCAGCCGACGGCCAATAGATCCGAACACTCGAACAACTGGAGACCGTCGACCAGCTCAAGACGGTCGCCGGCATCGAGCTTCGCGGCGATGTGCTCCAGGCCAGCGGCGTGCACACGCGTCGGCATGACCGGCGGGGGGGCAGGCGCCGTCTGGCTGTACTCGCCGGTCTCCTGACGAACCTGCATGGTCATCGCACTCTCCACCCATGAATCGCACTCGTCGCGACCCGGGGTCACCTGCGTCGGCCGCCCGTGTGAACCACCGGCCCCTCATTCGCACGCCACAAACGGGTATCGTACGTCGGAGCGGCCATCCCGGGCAACCGCGCGGCAGCCGTCCGCGGGACGGACCAGCCCGTCGGCGTCGCCATGCTATACTCGCGGGTCTCAGTTCGACGCTCCCTGAATGGTCAAGGGAAGTGGGTGTAAATCCCACACGGTCCCGCCACTGTAAGTGGGGAGCGGAACGACAGTCCGGCACACACGTCGCATCGGTTGCACCGATTCCCGACGAGTGGCCCGCCACTGCGTCCTCGGGCGTGGGAAGGCGTAGTCGTTCCGCGACGATCCACGAGTCAGGAGACCTGGCCAATCGGGCACGTCCTTTCCGCCTGTTCGTTATCGAACCGGCACGGCGCGTGGTCACGCCGAAGGGAACCGATGCAAGCCATCTCGTTCGCACAACCCGGTCTCGGCCCCATGCACGATGCGGGAGCCGGGCATGCTGCGCGCTGAGCAGGTCTCGTTCAGCTACGACACGCGACCGGTACTCGACGGCGTCGACGTGTCGGTCCCGACCGGGGGACTGCTGGGCGTGCTCGGCCCGAACGGCTCCGGGAAGACGACCTTCCTCAAGCTCCTCGCCGGCCTCCTGACCCCCGCGAGCGGTCACATCACGCTCGACGACGTGGACATCACCGCCATGGACCGGCGGACGCTCGCGCGCCGTGTCGCCGTCGTGCCGCAAGAGACGGCCCTGGCGTTCGACTACAGCGTGCTCGAAATCGTGCTGATGGGCCGCTACCCCCATCTGCAGACGTTCGAACTGGAAGGCCCGGCCGATCTCGCCATCGCCCGCCGGACCCTGGCGGCGACCGGCACGGCGCACCTCGAACAACGGACCTTCCGGACGCTGAGCGGCGGCGAGAAACAACGGGTCGTGATGGCCAGCGCGCTCGCGCAGTTCGAGAGCGCTCCGAGCCCATCGGACGGAGGAGACACACCGCACGAGGACGCGCACACCTCCCGGGTGTTGCTCCTCGACGAACCCACGTCGTCGCTCGACCTCTCGTTCCAGCTCGCGACCGCGTCGCTGATCGCAGAACTGAACCGTACGTATCGGACCACCGCCGTCGTCTGCACGCACGACCTGAACTTCGCGGCCGGGCTGTGTCGCGATCTGGTCCTGCTTCGCGACGGCCGGGTCGTGGCGTCGGGGCCAACCGACGAGGTGCTGACACCGGCCACCATCGGGGCCGTGTATGACGTCGAGGCCGACGTGCATCGTCACGAGGTCACCCGGCACCTGACGGTGGTACCGCTGGCCCGACTGTAACCCGACAGGACAATGCGAGAAGCGACCGCCACCTTACCGGCTCTGCGCCCCGTCTCGGCTGGCGATCTGCGGCGCCGCATCTGGCTCGTGCAGGTCGGCTTCGGGGCGCTGGCGGTGGCGGCGTGCATCGGGGCTCCGCTCGTCGGTCCGACGACGATCAGCCTGCGCCAGGTCTTCGATACGACCATTCCGTTCTCTCAGAACGTCGATGCCCAGATCTTCTTCATTGCCCGGCTGCCCCGCGCCTTCGCCGGGGCGTTGGTCGGCGGGTCGTTGGCCGCCGCCGGCGTGGTCCTGCAGGCGCTGTTGCGGAACCCGCTGGCCACGCCCTTCACCCTGGGGGTCTCAGCCGGCGCCTCGCTGGGCGCCATGCTCGTCATCACGCTCGGTGTACCGCTCACCCTGCTGGGGTCGGCCGCAGTACCGGTGGCCAGTTTCGCCGGTGCGCTCGGCGCGCTGGCGATCGTGTATTTCCTGGCGACCATGCGCCGACAGGGACTGTCGACACTCGTGTTGCTGCTCGCGGGGGTCACTCTCAACTCGCTGTTCTCCGCCGTCATCCTGTTCGTCCAATATCTCGCCGACCCGGCCCAAACCCTGCAGTCCGTGCGGTGGGTCATGGGCAATCTGGACGTCGGCAGCTACCGCCCCCTCCTGTGGGCGCTCGGGCCGATTGGCCTGGCGTTCGTCGCCTTCGCCCGGCTGCCGCGCGCGCTGAACCTGCTGACGCTAGGGGCCGACGGTGCCGCGGTGCGAGGCATCGACGTGCTGCGCACTCAGCGGATCGCGTTTCTCAGTGCGTCACTCGCCACCGGCGCGGCGGTGGCTGTCGGAGGACCGATCGGCTTCATCGGCATCATCGTCCCGCATCTGGTCCGGCTGCTGGTCGGCGCCGACCACCGGCTGGTGCTACCGGCCTCGATCGGTCTGGGTGCCGCGTTCCTGGTGGTGTGCGACGTGGCGGCCAGGACCGTGCTGTCACCGATGGAACTTCCGGTCGGGGTGATCACGGCCATTCTCGGCGGACCCTTCTTTCTCTGGCTTCTGGTGCGCACCCGATGAGAATCGTGACTCGACACACCACCGCAGTGGTCACCGCCTTGCTGCTGACCGTCGCGGTGATCCCCCGTGTGCAAGAGCGCCCGCGGGCGCAGGAGCGCCCGGCTCGGATCATCTCGGTCGTCCCGGCCCTCACCGAAGCGCTGTTTGCCCTCGGGGCCGGGGACGAAGTCGTGGGGGTCGGCACCTTCGACAAGCATCCCCCCGAGGTCGCGACCCGCACCCGCGTGGGGGGGCTGCTGGACCCCGATATGGAGCGGATATTCGCTCTCCGCCCCGATCTGGTCATCTTCTACGGGAGCCAGCAGGATCCGCTCGCACAGGTGACGCGCGCCGGGGTCGACACGTTCACGTATTCGCATGGTGGCATCGACGACACCCTCTCTGTCATCCGCCAACTGGGCGCGCGCATCGGCCGCGCGACGGAGGCGACCCGACTCGCGAGCGCCATCGACACCCAGCTCTCGGATCTGCGGGCCCGCCTCGCAGGCCGTGACCGACCACGCGTGTTGCTGGTGTTTGGCCGCCAGCCAGGCTCGCTCGGGAACATCTATGCCAGCGGCGGCGTCGGATTCCTCCACGACATGCTGGAGGCGGCGGGCGGACGGAATGTGTTCGAGCACGTGTCACGCGCATCGATCCAGCTGAGCTCGGAGGCGATTCTGACCGCGGCCCCGGAGGTCATCGTGGAACTGACCTACGACGACCGGATGACCGAAGACACCCAAGCGGTGGAGATCGCGGTCTGGGACCGCCTCTCGTCGGTGCCCGCCGTCCGGGATAACCGAGTGCATCTGCTACTTGGCAACCAGTTCGTACAACCTGGCCCGCGCATGGCGGATGCCACCGAGGCGATCGCACGCGCGCTTCATCCGCACGCGTTCTAGGCACACATCACGCGACTCAGACCACGGTTAGGCACGTGAAGAAATCTTCAGAAACTCTTCAGAACCGAGTGAGCCAACTCTTGTCTACACTCGATGGAAACGGCATCAGTTCGGCACTACCGACCAAAGGCGGCCCAGCGGCCACAGTCGATGTCGAAGCACTCCCTAGAGGATCGACACACATGAAGCGAACACTTGGATTGTTTGTACTCGCGGTCGCCCTGTTCGGGGTCGGACCGGCCCTCGCCCAACCAGCGTCGGTGAGTGGAACCGTGGTGGACCCCGATGGACGCCCGACGCTGGACGCCACCGTGCTCATCTCGGACCAGAGCGCCGTTCGCGACACGGCGGTGACCGACGGGCAAGGACGGTTCCAGATTACTGGGCTCCCGGCCGGACGGTACGAGCTGGCCGTGGTGCTGCCAGGATTCCGAGCGGCACTCACGACCGTCGAACTGTCGCCCGGCGCGAGCCAAACCGTCACCATCGCCTTGCTGGTCAGCGCGGTTACCGAATCA
>CAUZAY010000103.1:0-12880 GCA_963577695.1 Vicinamibacteria bacterium
AGTGAATGATCGGGGTAATGACGATATCGCCGCCCTCGGCGGCGATCCGGCTGGACGACTGCGCCGACACGGACGCGGCACCGAGCATCAGGAACACGGCGGCGGAGGAACTGTGTAGACGCATGACTAGTCTCCCGTGGAAGCCGGCGGCGCCCTCGTGACGCGGTCGCTGGATGGTCGATTGTAGCAGTTGCCGACGCAGGCCGGTCGGTCTCAGCCAACGAATCGACAGCTTGACATCACGAGGGGAGGCGGCGATCTTTCCATGGATTTCTATGGGACAGCGCAAACGAGACCATCTCCAGGGCGCACTTGACCTGCTGGTGCTGCGCACCCTCAACACGAGGGGCACGATGCACGGGTATGGCATCGCCGAACGCATCGAGGAGGTGTCACGCGAGACCCTCCGCGTCGAAGAAGGCTCTCTCTACCCGGCGCTGCATCGCATGGAACGCGTGGGATGGATCGAGGCCACGTGGGGGCGGTCAGACTACCACCGACGGGCCAAGTTCTAGACGATCACCGTCGACGGACAGGCCAGGTTGGCCGAGGCGCACGAGGACTGGGTGCGCCTGGTCGCCGGGGTGACCCGGGTCTTGAAGTTCGCCTGAGAGGAGAACCAGACGGTGCTCGGAGCCAGGCACCTCCGCCGATTCGTCGCGTCGCTCCGCAGGAACGGCGTCGAGCGAGACCTCGACGACGAGGTCCGTTTCCACCTGACGACGCGGGCCGACCGCAATACAAGAGAGGCATGACGCCCGACGCGACCAAGCGGGCCGCGCACGTCCGTTTCGGGAACATCCAGGAGGTCAAGACTGCCATGCGCGAAGCCAACCCACGCCCGCTGACGCAACTCCTCTGGTCACCGACCACGATCGTGGCGGTCGCAACGTTGCTGGTGACGATCGGTGGCGGACTGTGGTTGTTCGGGGGACCTCGAGATGGCCAGGCGGTCGACGGCGACACGCCGCAAGGGATCGAGGCGGGCGGCAACGTCACGATGCCGCGCCCCGTCACGCGCCCCACGCCAGACTACACACCCGCCGCGTTGGAAGCCAAGGTTCAGGGCGCCGTGGTCATGACGTGCGTCGTGCAGATCGACGGAACCTGCACAGACATCGACATCGTGGAATCTCTGGACGCAGAGCATGGTCTCGACACCCAGGCGACCGACACGCTGGCCCGTTGGCGATTCGAGCCAGGCCTACGCCACGACGAGCCGGTGCCGGTCTCCGTCACCGTGGAGATGACCTTCACGCTGCGATAGTCGAACTCGGTCTGGCGTCGCCCTTATCCGGCCAAGCCCGGGAGCGGCCCCTCGGCCGTGCCGAACGCATCGATCGACAGCCCCATGCGCTGCAGCAGTGCGAGATGCACGGCGGACAGATCCGTGGGTTCCGCGTGTTCGAGGAAGCGTCCGGTCTTGACCGTGCCGCCGCCGCCGCCGGCGAGCAGGGTCGGCAAGTGCTGCGCGTCGTGCTCATTGCCATCGCCGAGGCTGGCCCCGTAGACGACCATGCTGTTGTCGAGCAGCGTTCCGCCGTTGGGCTCCACCACCGAGCGCATCCGTTCGAGCAGGTAGGCCACCTGGCGGTGGTGCCAGCGGATGACCTCGGCATACATCGCCCGCTTCTGCTCCACCGACTCCCATGACGTGACGCCGTCGTCATCCTCGGTCTTGCCGGAGGCATTCTTGTAGTGCGACAACGCGTGCCAGGTGCCGGTGACGTCCGGGATGAAATTGAAATACCGGTTCGACTGCCCATGGTCGAGCATGAACGTGCAGACTCGAGTGGCATCCGACTGAAACGCGGCGACCATCAGGTCCATCATGAGCCGCATGTACGACTCGTGGTCAGGCGGAATGCCAGGGGTCGGCGTGGTCAGGGTGTCGGTTAACGCCCCATCGTCACGCATCTCGGTCGAGCGGCTCTCGGCGAACTCGATACGCCGTTCCAGGGCACGAATCGACTCGAAGTATTCGTCCAACCGGCTGCGATCGACCGCGCTCACATACCCGGCCAGGTCCTTGGCGTCGGCCAGCACCGCATCCATGACCGAACGATTCGTCGCCCCGCCCGAGGGTGGGCGGAACATGCGATCGAAGATGGCGCGTGGCTCGATCTCCCGCGTCATCGGCCGATCGGGAGCAGACCAGGAGATCGCGTTTCGGGGCAACGAGTTCGAAAAGTAGCCCTCGCCCTGCACCGACAACTCGAGCGACGGCAACAGTGTGTCTTCGCGCACATGAGCCGCGGCCAACTGGTCGGCCGACACACCGCCGGCGTTGACGCCGCGCGAGCTGTACCCGTGTCCGGTCAGCCACGTCGGTGGCCCATTGACGTGGCCGTTGCCCTCCGGCGTCCAGATGTTGCTGGGGATGAGGATGTCGTCCTTGTAGGGCTCCAGCGGGCTCATCCACTCGTTGAGCCTCACCAACCGACCGTCAGGCCCGGTCTCTTCGGGGTACCAGATGCCGCGTGGGATACCGTTCGGGAAATATAGATAGGCCAACCGATTCACCCCGGTGGCCGCCGGAGCGCCGGCCAGTCCGGTGGCGAACGCCGGCATCACGTCGAGCAGCGGCAAGGCCACCGTCGCGCCAAGCCCCTGAAGCACCGTGCGTCGTGACAGACGGCGTGCGCGCATCAGTTGGTCTCCTGGATGGGGTTCTTCTTGTACCGGAACGGATAGCTGGTCACGACCTGCTGCAACAACGTCTGGAAACGATAGTCGTCCGCCTCAAGCGTGGCGAGTATCGTGCGAACCGTCGGTTCGTCGTAATACTCGAGCTGCCGACCCAGTGCATAGGCGAGCATCTTCGAGACCACCTGACGGACCAGGTCGTCGTGCCGCGTCTCGAGCAGCGCCCGTTTGAGCCCGGCCGGGCCGCTGAACGTGGTGCCGTCCGGCAGGCCACCGCCGGCCAGAATCGTGCGTCGGGTGGTCTTGAAGTGGCGGACCACGGGGTCCGGGCTGGTCTCGGTCTGGAACTCGATGGTCTCGTCGGCGTCGGCCGGGTCTTCGACCCGCTGGCGGAAATCGTAGGTCGACCGCCATTTCCCGAAATAGTCGAAGTTCTCGAGGCTGAACCCGATGGGGTCGATCTTGCTGTGGCAGACACGGCAGGTCTCATTCTGCGAGTGCATCTCCAGCTTCTCGCGGAAGCTGAGTCCCCGCATGTCGGCGACCTCTTCGCTCAGCACGCCGGCGTTCGGGGGCGGAGGGGGCGGCGGCGTGCCCAGCAGCGTGTCGAGCACGTAGTGGCCTCGCTTCACGGGACTCGTGTCCTTGTAGTTCGACGTCAGAGCGAGAATGCTGGCGTGGCCGATGACCCCGCCTCGGTTCGGGTCGGTCAGACGCACGCGACGCATGTGGTCGCCGGTGACCCCCTCCATCTCGTAGAGCGTCATCGCCAGCTCTTCGTTGACGAAGGTGTAGTCAGCGTCGATGAGCGTGCGTACCGGCCGGTTCTCGCGAAGGAGCGACATGAAGAAGAGCGCTGACTCGTCCCGCATGGCGGTCATGAGCGACGCCGTGCACCACGGGTTGTCGATCGGGTCGAGCCAGATCCGGGTGCCGACGTGCTGGAACCCCAGCCACTGTGCGGCAAAGATGTCGCCCAGCGTGTTCGCTTTCTCGTCGGCCAGCATCCGTGACACCTGGGCGGCCAGGGTGTCCGGATCGCTCAGCGCACCGCGACCGGCGAGATCGAACAGTTCCTGATCGGGCATCGACGCCCAGAGAAAATACGACAGCCGGGACGCAAGCTCCCAGTCACTGACCGCAAACGGGGCGTCGGCCTCGGCCCCCGCCTCCACGCGCAACAGGAATTTTGGCGAAATCAGGATGGCCTGGAGCGCCTGCTTGACGGCGTCTTCATAGCCGAGACCCGACGCGCGCCCCGTGGCGTAGTGCGTGGCGGCCTGGACAACTTCATCCGCGCTGGGCGGACGGCGATAGGCGCGGGTCAGGAACCGGCGCAGGACGGTGTCGGCCGCGTCCGTCTCGTTTGTCTGGGCCCCTGCCGTGGCCACGAAGATCAGGTCACGAGACGCGGCGTGGATCGCGCTCGTCGGTTCGGTGGGAAGCGCCACCTCGACCACCCGCTCGGCCACCGCGATGTACCGCTCCATCAGTGACGGTTGCAGGAAAAGCGTGTTCGCGGAGTTCTCGAACCCGCTCGACCCGGTCAACTCGCTCGGAAACCGGTCGGTCACGTTCAGCTCGACCCCGAACAGGTCACGCACCGTATTGTCGTACTCAGCGTGGGTGAGCCGCCGCATCAGCTCGAACCCGGGGTCATCAACGGTCGAGTAGTCGAACTGCTCGATGTCCCGGTGCAGCAGCCCCAGCATCTGCTGCCGCACATCGTCGGCTGGCTGCGGGGCCGTTGCGGGAGGCATCTTCCCCGCTTCCAGCACCTCGATCACCCGGCTCCAGGTCTCGCGGTTCTTCACCAGCGGACGTTGCCCGACCAACGTCGAGAGATCGAGGCCGGCCGTCTGCGTCTGCGGCCCGTGGCACCGGTAACAATATTCCTCGACGAGTGGAACGATCTCGTGCGGGTCGGCGGCCGGCTGCGCCGAGGCGGACGCGCCGGCGGCCGCCGTCGCCAGGACCGTGATAAGGCCGGCGAACCGAGGCACGGAGATGGGTGGTCGCTGCATCACGCGCTCCCGCTTCTACGGCTGCTCGGCGTCGCGGGCGGCGACCAGCAGGTTCTGCATGCCGTAGTTGCCTTCGTGGCACGCGTACTCATAGACGACGTTCCCGTCCGACTTGCGCATGGCGGTCCGCACCGACCACGGTTGCACGAATGACGCGGGGTCGCTGACGGTGTACTCGTAGACCAGCGTGTCGGCGTCGGCGCGGGTGAAACGCTCGACCAGCCGCATTTCCGGGCCGGATCCGCGGAAGCTGGTTTTTGCGGTGAAGTTGCGGGTCTCGACCACCAGCGTGTCGCCGTCCCAGCGGCCGCGCGAGTCGCCCATCCATTGGCGAACATCGGCCGGCAGATGCCCAGAGCCATCGAGCGGGATGATTCGCGAGTCGTGGACCATCTCGTTCAGGATGACGATGTGATCGTCGGTCTGAAACAGCTGCATGTTGTTGTTGTAGGCACTGGGGTTCATCGGCGGACCGGAGTTGAACCCGAGAATACAGCGCTCGAACGCGCCTCGGTCTTCTGGACCAAACGCGTCACGACCCAGGAGCCTGCCCCGCTCGGTGCCTCTGGCCCGCGCGGCCTCGGTCCGGGCTGGCAGCTTGCCGTCGGGCGGGTCCACCACCAGCGACGTCCGACGCTCATCGCCGAGCGAGTTCCCTCGGTCGTACCAAAAGTTGTTGTAGCCCCCCGACAGCGGCACCCGGCCATTCTCGTCACGTCGCAGGTCGACGTTGAGCGCATCCACGCGCTCCTGCGCGAACGCGGCCGCCTCTTCCGGGGTCAAGGTCTCTTTCCCGACCAGATCGTCAGGTCGTTCAAACGGCACCACGCTGCGAAAATCCCAGACGCCCTGGAGGTCTCGGGGGCCGGTTTGACCGACCGCGATCGACGGCGCCATCAGCACCGCCACCACGGGTCCCGCGATACAGCCGGAGATCATCCTTCCCACCACCGACCACGCGCCGTCAGTCCGCGTCCTCATGTGTCTCTCCCTGAAACAGGTCGCACCCAGAAATCTCGAGACGATTGTCTCACGCCATGCCGCCGGAGGGAGCCGTTCGGACGGCGTTCGAGGCGAAAATGGTATCGTGACGACAGTCAGATTCGCAGTCACCGGGCGTCCAGCGCCCTCAACCCCATTTCGAGGAGAGTTGCCATGTCACGCCTTCCCACATACTCGCGACCGGCCCTGAGTGGCGGTCTCGTCGCGGCCCTGCTGGCATTCGCCGTCGGTTCCATCACCCTCGGCGCCCAGGACGAGGCCCCGGAAGGCGTTGTGAACTACACCAGGGTTGACGCCACCGTGGCATGCGCCGGGGCGACCCCGGCCGAGGCGATGCCCGCCATCAAGGCGCTCGGCTTCGCATCGGTCATCAACTTCCGCACCGCCGAAGAGGAAGGCGCGAACATCGGGGCGAGTCAGAGCGCGGCGACCGCGGCCGGGCTGAACTACATCCACATCCCGTTTCGGGCGCCGAGCGACGAGACAACCGAAGCGTTCCTGTCGGCCATCGCCGACAGCGCGAACCAGCCGGCCTACATCCACTGCGCCTCGGCGAACCGCGTGGGTGCCATGTGGTTCATCAAGCGGGTGAAGCAGGATGGCTGGGCCCAGGACCGCGCCATGGCGGAGGCCGAAGGCATCGGGCTCCGTAGCGAACGGCTAAAGGAATTCGCCGTCGACTACGTCACCCCTTGAGACAACGCCACGCTACGAGACGCGCCATGGGCTGCTGCGAGGCGACTAATCCCGACTTGCTTGGCGTCGTGTCGGACACCGCCGACACGGTATCCGACCGGCATCCGACTCGACCCAGGCCAGGCGCCACCTGGGACCGTCGCACGGCGCTCAAGAGCCTGCTGGGTGCCGCCGGGGTCATCGCCGTCACGGGCTGTCGCTCGACACCGGACAACGGTGCGACGCCGATCAGTCTGGCCTTCTGCGGTCAGTTGCTCTGCGTCGTGCCCTACGAGGTGGCCCGGGTGCGGGGACACTTCGCGGACCAGGGCCTGGACGCGGAGCTCGTCTACACCCGTGGCGGCAGCGCCGCCATGCAGGCTCTCGTCGGGGGCGCGGTCGATTACGCGGGCACGTCGTTCGACGTCGTCTTGCAGGCCGTCGCCAACGGGGCGCCGATCCGACGGGTCGCATCGACCGGCCGTCTGCCGCTGTTCGCGCTCGCCGTTGCGCCCGCACAGGCCGGCACCATCAGCTCGGTCAAGGACCTCGAGGGCATGACGGTCGGCATTTCCGGGCTCGGCAACGCGGACCATGCGCTGCTGCTCTTCCTGCTCGACCAGGCCAGCGCCGACACCAGCGGCATCCAGTTCGCTACCATCGGCACCAACCTCTTCGACGCCCTGCGTATCGGGCAAGTCGACGCGGCCATGCTGCAGGAACCCGCACTGTCGCTCATCACGGCCGACGGCGGCCGTGAGCTCGTGAACTTCATGGAGTTCGATGAGGCGCGCACCTACCTCGGCGGGGCCTACGAGTTCATGGGCGTGTCGGTCCGGACGGCGGAGCGCGACCAGCGGCACGAAGAGATCCAGCGTCTCGGCACGGCACTCGCAGCCGGGCTGGCCGAGACCAGGACCCTGCCGCCAGCCGAGATCGTGGCCTCGCTGCCGAGCGAGCTGGTCGCCGGCGGTGACGTGGCCCAACTCGAGCGGATCATCGACCGATATCGGCTCTCGCTGTACCCGGAAACGGTCACCATCGATGTCGCCGCCGCGGCGCGGGTCGTACGAGCCCAGGAAGTCGCCGGCCTGCTCGAGCCGGGCCAGGTCGATCTCAGCACACTCCTGGACACCGCCGCACTCCAGGGATAGCCCCCGGCACGACGGCACCGACCCACTGACACACACGATGCTTCGCGTTCGCGGGCTGACGGTCGGTTACGGTGGCGAGCCGGTGATCGACGGGGTCGACCTCGACCTCGAGGCTGGCCGCTTTGCCAGCCTGATTGGCCCCTCCGGCTCCGGCAAGACCAGCATTCTCCGCGTGGTGACCAGTCTGGTGCAGCCCCTGCACGGCTCCGTCGAGCTCGACGTGGACGGGCGCGACATCGGATTCCTCTTCCAAGACGACGCGCTCCTGCCCTGGCGGACGGTCCGCCAGAACGTGACCCTGGGTCTCAGAATCCGAGACGTCGCGTCCGGCGACGCTGACACCCAGGCCGACGACTGGTTGACACGACTCGGGCTTGAGGGTTTTGGCGACCGCTATCCTGGACAACTCTCGGGCGGCCAGCGGAAACGCGTGGCGATTGCCCAGGTGCTGGCCCTGAGCCCCAAGCTGCTACTGATGGACGAGCCGTTCGCGGCGTTGGACGCGATCGTCCGGACCCGGATTACCCAGGACCTGCTCGACTGGGTCGAGCGCGAGCAACTCACCGTGCTGCTGGTCACGCACGACCTCGAGGAAGCCATCAGCGTCTCTGACGAAGTGCATGTGCTGGGTCAGGGCCCACGCGCCACGATCCGCGCCCGTCACGCCATCGACATCCCCCGTCCCCGCAACGTGCTGAAAGTGCGGCGGCATCCCGACTTCGGTCCGCTGCTGCAGACCCTCTGGGACGAGCTGGCCGGCGAGGTCACCGAGGAGGGAATTGCAACGTGACCGGCGAGACACAGAGGAGTGGCTCCCGGGTGTCGACGGCGGCCGGCCCGAAACCCGGCCGGACACGCGCAATCCGACGGGCGTTGGCGCTGCTGGTGTTGCTCGCCGTCTGGGAGACGCTGTCACGTATCGGCTGGCTGGACCCGTTCTACGTGCCTCCGCCGTCGAGCGTCGGTCGGGTGGTCGTGGACCTCGTGGCCACCGGACAGCTATGGCCCCATCTCGGCGCCACCGCCACGGCGGCATTTGCCGGTCTTCTCGTCGGACTGGCGCTGGGGATCGGGCTTGGCTTCGCGGCGGCGCTGTCCCCCCTGGTCGCCGATCTACTCGAGCCGGTCATGATCCTGCTCAACGCCATCCCGCGCGTCATCCTGGCCCCGCTGTTTGTCATCTGGCTCGGTATCGGATTGGCATCAAAGCTCGCGCTCGCCACGATCCTCGTCACGGTGCTCATCTTCTTTGCCGTCTACAACGGCATCAAAGAAGTAGACCGACGCCTCGTGGAACGGATCCAGACCCTGGGCGGCGGGCGGAGCGTCCTGGTGCGCGAGGTCTACGTGCCCTCGGTCACCGCCTGGGTCATGGGCAACTTCAAGGTCGCCGTCGGCTTCGCCTTCACCGGCGCCGTCGTGGGCGAGTTCGTAGCCTCGAGCCGAGGCCTCGGTTACCTGCTGCAATTCGCCCAGAGCACCTACAACGCCGCCCTCACCATCGCGCTGATCCTCATCATCATGACCTTCGTGCTGGTGCTCTTCGCCGTGGCCGAGCGACTCGAGCGACGACTGCTCGCCTGGCGATATCTGTAGCCGGCGGATCGAAAGGGCCCGCCTCCGACCGAGTCGGTGGGTCTGCAGACCTGCGGCTACGACGTCATGGCCTCCAGCGCACAACTAGGCGAGCACGTCCTGCACGACGCGTCCGGACACGTCGGTCAATCGGAAGTTGCGTCCCTGGAAAGGAAAAGTCAGCTTCTTGTGGTCGATACCGAGCAGGTGCAGCATGGTGGCGTGCAGGTCGTGGATATGCACCGGATTGCTGGTGATGTTGTAGGAGAACTCATCGGTCTCGCCGTAGGTGACGCCCGGCTTGACGCCCCCGCCGGCCATCCAGATGGTGAACGCGCGCGGGTGGTGGTCGCGCCCGTAGGTTTCCTCGGTCAGGACCCCCTGGCTGTAGGCGCTGCGACCAAACTCGCCACCCCAGACGACGAGGGTGTCGTCCAGCATGCCGCGATTCTTCAGATCTTGCACCAGCGCCGCCTGGGCCTGATCAACATCCTTCGCCTGCCGCTCGATGCCCTGAGGCAGCCGGGTGTGCTGATCCCACCCACGGTGGAAACACTGCACAAAACGCACATCGCGCTCGGCCAGCCGTCGGGCCAGGAGACAATTACGAGCGAAGGTGCCGGGCTCACGCGCATCGGGCCCGTAAAGCTCAAAGGTGCTCTCCGGTTCATCTGACAGGTCGGCCAGTTCAGGCACGGACGTCTGCATGCGATACGCCATCTCGTACTGGGCGATACGCGTGCTCGTCTCCGGGTCGCCGAACTCCTCCTCTTTCAGACCGTTGAGGGCGCCCAGGTCGTCGAGAAAACGGCGACGCGTGTCCTGATCGACCCCGGGCGGATTCGACAGATAGAGGACCGGGTCGCCGGTCGACAGAAACTTCACGCCCTGATACCGCGAGGGGAGAAACCCGCTGCCCCATAGCCGGTCGTAGAGCGGCTGGCCGGTTTGCGCCGACCCCTTCGACACCATCGCCACGAAGGTCGGCAGGTCGGAGTTCAGACTCCCGAGGCCGTAGGACAGCCAGGCGCCCATGCTGGGCCGTCCGGCCAACTGCGCCCCGGTCTGAAAGAAGGTAATACCGGGGTCGTGGTTGATCGCCTCGGTGTGCATCGACTTGATGAAGCACAGTTCATCGACGATCTTGGCGGTGTGCGGCATCAGGTCGCTGACCCAGGCCCGCGACTGGCCATACTGCGCGAACTTGAATTTTGATGGGACCAACGGAAAGTGCTCTTGCCCCGCCGTCATGGTGGTCACGCGCTGATCGCCACGTACCGAGGGCGGCAGATCTTCGCCCATCCGCTCCTGCAGCGTCGGCTTGTAGTCCCAGAGCTCGTGCTGTGACGGCGCCCCCGACTGAAACAGATAGATGATCCGCTTTGCCTTCGGCGCGTGGTGCGGCAACCCGGGCAACGCACCAACGCCGGCCGATGCCACGCCTGGCGTCTGGGCCAGCAGGTCCTGGCCGAACAGCGAGGCCAGGGCGGCTGAGCCAATGCCGGTACCGGCTAACTCGAGGAAGCGTCGACGGGCGAGCAACTGGTCGAAGCGCGATTCCATCGTCATTCCTTTGTAATGGTTCCGTCGAAATTCAGAATGAGATTGGCCACCATCGTGTAGGAAGCCAGTTCCGCGACGTCCAGGGTCTGATCGCGGACGGACTGTCCCTGTGTCACCAGCGCCAGCGCCGCCGCCCTGTCTGCCTGGTAGCGCTCGAAGTGACGGTCGTAGCCTTGGACGAGAATGTCCGCCGCCCGTGGCGGGGGCCGGTGTGCCGTCGCCAGCAGGTAGGCGTAGGCGATTCGCTCGTCTGGCGTCTCACCCCCCTCGGTCATCATCCGCTCTGCCAGCCGACGTGCCGCCTCGACGTAGGTCACGTCGTTCATCAGGCTGAGCGCCTGCATCGGCGTGTTCGTTATGCCGGTCCGCACGATACAGACTTCGCGCGTGGACGAGTCGAAGGTCATCATCGTGGGCGGTCCAAGGGTCCGTTTCCAGAAGGTGTACAGACTGCGACGATAGAGGTCATCCCCCTCGGCCTCGACATAGTCGCCGTAGCCACCTTCCACCATGTCCGTCCACAACCCGCCAGGCTGGTATGGCTTCACCGACGGACCACCCACCTCCTCGACGAGGAGACCGGACAGCGACAACGCCTGGTCACGAATGATCTCCGCGTCGAGTCGAAGACGCGGGCCCCTCGCCACGAGACGGTTCTCGGGGTCGCGCTCGAAGTCCGCCGGGGTCATTTTCGAGTGCTGCCGGTAGCCGGCGCTCGTGACAATCACCCGTTGCAGGGCCTTGACGTCCCACCCGGAGTCGATGAACGAGGTCGCCAGCCAATCCAGCAACTCCGGGTGGCTGGGAAACTCACCCTGTGTCCCGAAGTTCTCGGCGCTCTTGACGATGCCGGTGCCGAAGTACATCTGCCAGAACCGATTCACAGTCACCCGCGCGGTCAATGGATGCGCCGGATCGACGAGCCACTTCGCGAACGAGAGTCGGTTGGCCTCAGCGCCCGCCGGCAACGGCGGCAACACCGCGGGCACCCCCGGGAAGACCTCCTCGGCCGGGCTGTCGTAGGCGCCACGATTGAGCCGGAACGTCGGACGACGCTCCGCCATCTCTTCCATCACCATCACGGTCGGATAGGTGGCCCACAGGGCCTCGCGCTGACGCTCGAGCTCGCTGACGGCGCGCGATGCGGCCAGGATTCCGGTCGGCGCGTACTGGGTCACGAAGGCCAGTCGCAACTTCTCGGCCTGTGCGGCGTCGCGCTCGGCCGGCGCCATCGCGGCGATGTCGCTGATCGGCTCCGGGGTCGCGACCACGGCGGCGTGGAGCGCCGGCAACACGCGGTCGTAGATACGCAGGTCGTCGATGTGCCCCTGGAAGCGTGGCTTGTCCGAGCCACTGGCCCCGATGCGGAGCGGATAACGCGTCGGCAGGCGATTGCCGACCAGGTCCAGGAGCGGCGTCAGGGTCTGCGCGACGCCATCGAGATACACCCGCATCCCACCCGGTGTCTTCGACCCGTCGTAGGTCGCCACGACGTGCTGCCATGCATTCAGAACGATGTCGACCTTTGTTTCCGCCGCGACGCCGTCGTCGAGCACCCGCGTCGACAGGCTGAGTCGAACCTTACCGTCCTCGAGGTAGAGGCCCCACCCGACCTCGCCCTGGTCTCCGGCGCTCGCGCGAGACACGATGACGCCGTCGGACGCGGTCGGGTAGATCCACGCGGCCAGGCTGAACGCGTCGTCATAGCCGAGGTCGGGGCTGGTCCCGGCGTTGACGAATCGCTCGCCATCGAAACTGGCCGCGGTGCCGATCCGGCCCGGCACGAACGATGGCTGCCCGTCTTCGAGGACCGCCGGAATCTCGGCCGTCGTCTGGGTGCCCGCCAGGTCGCCTTCAAACGCGTGATAGGCGAGCAATCCGTCTCGGAGCGACCAGTCGACGCGGCCCGCAGAGGCGAGCGACGCTTCCCACTCCGCCCGGGCTGCGGCGGCGTCTGCATCGAGCGCCGTCAGCGCCGCGCGGGCCTCGAGAAGCTGCGCATCCAGTTCGTCGATCTCCGCGTGCTGTTCGAGCGTCGGGGCGGTCACCAACGGCGGCGAATTGACATACTTGAAGGCCTTGCCGCGTTCTGGAATGTTGTTGAAGTTGGCCAGAACCTCGAAGAACTCTTTCTGCGTGATCGGGTCGAACTTGTGATCGTGGCAGCGCGCACACCCCAGCGTGAGCCCCATCCATACCGTCCCGGTCGTCTCGACCCGGTCGACCGCATACTCGAGCAGG
>CAUZAY010000104.1:0-12868 GCA_963577695.1 Vicinamibacteria bacterium
GTCGCCCTTTCCCAGCCGCAGCACTCGTCGCAGGTGCGTCGCCTCGTCCTCCGGCATCGGCACCGGCTGTCCGACCGCCGTCAATCCGGGAATGAAGAACCGTGGCGACATCGGCGGATTATAACGATCCTCAGAGTGCGTATCCCGCGTGCCGGGCTCTCCCCCCGAGCCGGCGGTGGCTGCCAAGCAGCCCGTGGTGAGATCACGGGCTGCTATACTCTCGACTCTTCATGCTGTTCGCGGACCATACCCTCGGAAAATACAAAGTCGTTTCCGCGCTCGGTAGCGGCGGATTCGGGACGGTCTATCTGGCCGAAGACACCTGGATCAACAAGAAAGTGGCCCTCAAGGTTCCGCACCGGCAGAACCTGATCTTTAGCGAGCTCCTGCGTGAGCCGCGTCTGCTGGCCTCACTCGACCATCCCAACATCGTCTCGGTCACGACGGCCGAGAAGCAAGACAACATCTTCTTCATCGTGATGGAGTATGTGCCCGGCGAGACGCTCGAGACGGTCATCGCTGATGGGGGGCGGCTGGACATCGACCGAGCCATCGACTTCTCCCTCCAGATCGGTCGGGCGACGGAGCACGCCCACGGGCAGGGGATCATCCACCGGGACCTGCGCCCCGCCAACGTCCTCGTGTCGGAATCCGGGACGCTGAAAGTGGCCGACTTCGGGACTTCGCGTTTCCTCGAAATCGCCGCTCACGGGACCACGGTCATTGGCAGCCCGCCCTACATGGCGCCCGAACAATTCCGGGGCGAAGCGGTGTTCGCGTCCGATCTGTACTCCCTCGGCATTACGATGTATCAGATGCTGACCGGCGTCCTCCCATACGACACACCCGCACCTGGCGACCTCGACAGATTGCAACGCGGTGAGTTGGTGCGGTCGCCTCGTCTGCTCAACAACGCCATTCCCACCGACCTCGCGGATGTGGTGCTCAAGGCGCTGGCTCCGGCCGTGACCGACCGCTATCAGCGCGCGGCCGATCTGATGGCCGATCTGGAGCTCCTCCGCAGCCGACGGCGCGTCACGCCCCCCCGGGGGATGCCGGCGCACTCGTCGACCGCTGGCGACTCGGCGGCCACGTCAGTGGCGCGCGACATCCACGCCCGTCTGCGGCCGCGGGCCACGCCGGTGGCCGGCTTCTGTTGGCACTGTCGCAAACCGCTGCACGCCAGGGCCAACCGCTGTCCGTTCTGCCACGAAGCCCAGTAGTCGCGAGCGCGCGGTTCGCGCGGGAAATCTATTGCGTGGCGGCCGGGGTGAACATTACACTCTCGTAAGTGATTGATAAGATGGCGGATGAGTAGGGTTAGTGATGAAACTTGAGGGTAGCGGCAAGATCTGGATGAACGGCAGGCTCGTGGACTGGGCCGATGCGAATATTCACATCGCGTCCCACGTCGTCCACTATGGCAGCGGGGTGTTCGAGGGGGCTCGGTGTTACGAGACGCCCAACGGTTCGGCCTGCTTTCGCCTCGACGCGCATCTTCGACGCCTCTACGATTCGGCCAAGGTCTACCGGATGACTTACGATCTCGAGCTCTCCGCGTTTCGTGATGCGGTGCTGGAGACGATCCGTGTCAATGGCTACCAAGCGTGCTACATCCGCCCCTTGATCTACCGTGGCTACTACGAACTCGGTGTGAACCCGTTCCAATGCCCGGTAGAAGCAGCGATTCTGTTGTGGAGTTGGGGTGCGTACCTAGGGGATGAAGCGCTCGAAAAAGGCGTAGACGTCCAGGTCAGTTCGTGGGCTCGCCCCGCGGCGAATACGTTCCCCGCGATGGCGAAATCGACGGCCAACTACGCCAACTCGCAACTCATCAAGATGGAGGCGACCCTCAACGGCTACAGTGAGGGGATCGCGCTCGACCCGTCCGGGCTCGTGAGCGAGGGCAGCGGCCAGAACATTTTCGTGGTCCGAGACGGAGTGATTTTCACGCCGACCGTCGGGGGATCCGTGCTCCCGGGCATCACACGGGAGGTCATCATGACGCTGGCCGGCGACCTGGGGCTGGAAGTGCGCGAGCGGCCGATCCCTCGCGAGATGCTCTATATCGCCGACGAGGTCTTCTTCACCGGCACCGCGGCCGAACTCTCGCCTATTCGCAGTATCGACAAGATCACGATCGGCAACGGCCGACGCGGTCCGGTGACCGCGGCCATTCAGCGCCGCTTCTTCGATGTCGTGAACGGCGTCATCCCGGACACCCACGGCTGGCTTACCTACGTGACACCGACCCCGGCCGCGGCCGCGCATGTGTGACGGCCGCCCTGGCCGTGACATGGAGATCACCGAACTCCTCGGCATGGCGGTCGACGCGGGCGCGTCCGACCTGCATCTGAAGGCCGGCAACTACCCGATGCTGCGCGTCCACGGCGCGCTGCGGCCTGCTGTCGAGGACCGCCGACTGGACCCGGATACCCTGCATGCCCTCGCCGGCACGCTGATCCCGGCGGCGCTCCAGGCGCGGTTCATGGCCGAGCATGAGGTGGATTTCGCCCACAGCGTGTCCGGGCTCGGTCGTTTTCGATGCAACGTCTTCAAGCAGCGCGGTACCGTTGCCATGGTGCTTCGGGTCATTCCGATGGACGTCAATTCGATCACGGAGCTCGGCCTCCCGCCGGTGCTGAGACGGGTGGCTGACGAGGACCGCGGTCTCATCCTGCTGACCGGCACCACCGGGAGTGGCAAGAGCACGACTCTGGCGTCGATGGTCGACCACATCAATAGCACTCGATCGGCGCACATCATGACGGTGGAGGACCCGATCGAGTACCTCCACCAGGATCGGCTCGCGCTCATCAGTTAGCGTGAGGTCAACGTCGATACGGGCTCGTTCGGCCAGGCGCTGCGGAGCGCGCTGCGTCAAGACTCGGACGTCATCCTGGTGGGAGAGATGCGGGACCTCGAAACCGTCGAGACCGGACTCACGGCGGCCGAAACCGGGCACCTCGTGATGTCCACCGTGCATATGGTCGACGCAACCGAGACGATCAATCGACTCGTCGCCGTCTTCCCGACCCATCAACACCAACAGGTGCGACAGCAACTGGCGAGCGTGCTCCGGGCGGTCATCTCACAACGCTTGCTCCCGCGGTCCGATGGGATAGGCTGCTGTGTGGCGGCCGAAGTGATGCTCAATACCCCGTTTGTGAGAGACTGTATCGTCGACCCGGAGCGGACCCATCTGATTGCCGACGCCATTGCCACCGGCACATCTCAGTACGGCACGCAGACCTTCGACCAGTCGATCTTCGCCCTGTATGAACGTGGAGACGTGTCCCGTCGCACCGCACTCCGTTCGGCCTCCAACCCGGATGAATTCAAGTTGCGGATGCAGGGCGTTACCGATCTCTCCGAAGACGGCCTCGACAGAGCCGCGTCGGGCGAGGCCGACTCGGTCATTACTCGTTTCGGCGACTAACACGGTCAGTTCGGGATTCGCGCCGGTGTAGCCACGGTGTCTTCGCCTTCCAGGAGCGCCCATCAGGTCGCCCTTCGACTGCTCGCGCGGCGAGAGTATTCGACGTCACAAGTTCGTCTGCGCCTCGCTCGACAGGGGCTGCCAGAGCCGGAGGTCGAGGCCGCAATCGCGCGTTTGACCCATGCCGGTTTACTCGACGATGCCCGGGTGGCCCGTGCCTGGGCCCGTCGCGCGGCCGAGATCAAGCTCCGGGGACGCAGCCGAACCAGACGCGAAATCGAAGCGCTCGGTATCTCGCCTGACATCGCGAGACAGGCTGTCGATACGGTGTTCGAGGAATTCGACGAGGAGGCCGTGCTCGAGCGCGCCATCGCGAAGCGGGTCGACGGTCCGATACGGGACCGGGCCCACTTTCGACGGGTGTATCAGGCGCTACTCCGCCAGGGATTCCCCCCCGACCGGGTCGCCGCGCGGCTCCTGGCCGGCACCGATGGCGCCGAGCCTTTTGTGGAAGAATAGCCGGATGACGTCCAGCGAGGTCAGACGAAGTTTTCTCGAGTATTTCGGTGGTCAGAACCACCAGATCGTGCGGAGTGCGTCGCTGGTGCCAGCCGATGACCCGACGTTGTTGTTCACCAACGCGGGTATGAACCAGTTCAAGGATCTCTTCCTCGGTCGTGAGCGGCGCTCCTACGCCCGGGCCACCAGCTCTCAGAAATGCATGCGGGTCAGTGGGAAACACAACGATCTGAACAACGTGGGTCCGTCCTGGCGCCATCACACGTTCTTCGAGATGCTCGGGAACTTCTCGTTCGGCGACTACTTCAAGCCGGAAGCGATTCCGTTCGCCTGGACGCTCTTGACCGACGTGTGGGGGCTTCCGCCGGAACGGTTGTACCCGACCATATTCAAGGGCGAATCCGGTATTCCGCGAGACGATGAGGCGCACGCGATCTGGAGCGGACTCGTGCCCGCGGCCAGAATCATCGAACTTGGCCTTGAGGAGAACTTCTGGGCCATGGGGGACACCGGTCCGTGTGGCCGGTGCTCGGAGGTCCATTACCACCGGGGCGACGAGATCCCGTGCCGCGAACCGGTCTGTCGCGGCATCGACTGCAGTTGCGACCGCTATGTCGAGATCTGGAACAACGTGTTCATGGAGTTCAACCGGGATGATGGCGGGGCCCTGACCCCGCTGCCGGCCGCCTCGATTGACACCGGGATGGGGCTGGAGCGGATCGTGGCGGTGCTCCAGGGCAAAGTCTCGAACTATGACACCGACCTATTCGACTCCCTGCTGCGGGCGATCGGCGATCTCACCGGCCGCACCTACGGGCCGCACACGCCGCAGGTATCGCCCGGACCGGACGACGTGTCGATGCGGGTCGTTGCCGACCATCTCCGCGCGATGACCTTCTTGATCGCCGACGGCGTCATGCCCTCGAACGAGTGGCGCGGTTACGTGCTTCGCAAGATCATGCGGCGCGCGATGCGACACGGCAAGCGGCTCGGCACGACGGGCCCGTTCCTGCATGAGCTGGTGGATGTGCTGGTGGCAGACATGGGACCGGCGTACCCGGAGCTCCCGGCCAATCGAGACACCGTGGTGCAGGTGGTGCACACGGAAGAGGAGCGGTTCGACGCGGTCCTGAATGACGGGCTGCCCAGGCTGGAGTTGGCGCTGGCCGATGCCGCCGAAGGCGGCGTGCTTGCGGGACCGGACGCATTCCGACTGTATGACACCTACGGTCTGCCGCTCGACTTCGTGGAGGACCTCGCCAGCGAACGGGGCATCACCATCGACCGCGACGGGTTCGACGTGGCTCTCGATGCTCAACGGGACCAATCGCGGGCCACGGCCAGCTTCGGCGCTGGCGCCGCGACACAGTTCCAGTTCGCGTCGGACGACGAGCGGGAATCGGTAATGGCCCGGCCGGATCACTTCGATGGCTACACCGTGACCCAGATCTCGTCGACTGAGATCCTCGCGCTGTTCGACGAGACCCGCAGCGCGGTGGTGGAGCTGGGCACGGGCGCCCGCGGGTACGCGGTCCTTGACGGCACACCGTTCTATCTCGAGGCCGGTGGACAGGTCTCGGATACCGGCCGGCTGACGGACACGGACACCGGCCTGGTCGCCGCGGTGGACGGGGTCGAGCGTCTGTCGCCGGGAGCACCACGGGCGCATCACGTCCAGGTGACCGAGGGTTGCCTCCGAACCGGGTCCCGGGTCAGCGCCACCGTCGACCAGACGCGGCGTGATGCGATCCGGCGCAACCATACCGCCACCCATCTGCTGCATGCCGCCTTGCGCGAGCAACTCGGCACTCACGTCAAGCAGGCGGGCTCACTGGTGGCGCCGGACCGTCTGCGGTTCGACTTTGCGCATGGCAGCCCGGTCGGCCAGACCGCGTTGGACGCGATCGAGCGGGAGGTCAACGCGGCGGTGTTCGCCAACGGACCGGTCGAAACGGAGGAGCGTTCAACGCAGGATGCGATCGACGCCGGGGCGATGGCCCTGTTCGGCGAAAAGTACGGGGAATCGGTGCGCGTGGTGTCTGTGCCTGGTGTCAGCATGGAACTCTGCGGCGGGACGCACTGTCGTGCCACCGGTGAGATCGGACCGTTCGCGATCACCCAGGAGAGTGGCGTGGCGGCCGGCGTCCGGCGGATCGAGGCCGTGACGGGCCATACTGCCGTCGAGCACCTGCAGAGCCGACGAGCTGTGGTGCACGCCGTGATCGGGGCGCTGGGTGTGCCTGAGTCACAGGCGGTGGAGGCGGTTGATCGCTTGCACGCAGACGCGAAGCGGCTCGCGCGTGAGCTCGAGCAACTCAAGTTGCAGGCGGCGCTAGGGGGGCAGACCGGCGGGGCCACCGACGACGCGGTCGAGATCGGTGATGCACAGTTTGTCGCCAGACGGGTCGCGGGGTTGGAAAAGGGCTCGTTACGGGGCTTGGCGGACTCGCTGCGCGACCGGCTGTCGCGAGGCGTGGTGGTCTTGGCCTCCGAGAGCGACGGCAAGGTGTCGCTGGTGGTGTCGGTCAGCCAGGACCTCGTGGGACGAGTGCACGCGGGCCAGATCGTCAAGACGCTGGCACCGATCATTGGCGGCGGTGGTGGTGGCCGAGCCGATTTTGCGCAGGCCGGTGGACGACAACCGGAGAAGATCGATGCGCTGTTGGCAAGCAGCCGGACCGTCGTCGGCGACATGCTCGCGGGGTGATGTGTTCACGGCGTCCGCCCCAAGATCCGATAAGACTACCGATGCGTCGAAGATTCAACAGATGGTGACCAAGCTCTCCGCATCGCTCGCCCCGAAGACGGTCGTCGCGGTCGCCGCCGCGGTCGTGGTCGTCACGCTGGGCGGCAGTGCGACCGCGGACGCCCAGATCTTCACCTGGCGTGAGGCCGACGGCGTGCTCGTCGTTTCCGATACGCCGCGCACGCCAGACCTCGCCGCCGTCGCCGTTCGCGGCGCGACCGCCATTCGAGCGACCCGGGCCGCCCGGCCGCCCACCGGTCAGGACTTTTTCGCCATCATCCTGCGGGAGGCGACCCGACACGCGGTACGGCCGGAGTTGGTACGGGCCGTCATTCAGGTCGAATCGGTGTTCGATCCGCGAGCGCGATCGCCCGTGGGCGCCATGGGACTGATGCAGCTGACGCCAGGAACCACTGCGGATCTGCGCGTGACGGACCCGTATGACCCGGAGCAGAACATCCGCGGCGGGGTCACCTATCTCCGCAGTCTGCTTGACCGTTTCGATGGGAACGAGGAGTTGGCGCTGGCCGCGTACAACGCGGGTCCGGGGGCGGTGGCGCGGTATGGTAATCAGGTGCCACCATTCAGCGAGACGCAGAACTATCTGGCCCAGGTTCGTTCTTCGGCCGGTTCGTCGTCGTCCAGCGGTCTCGCCGACGCGGCCCGCCACGCGACCCTTGGGGGACGCGGTCCGACCATCTGCAAGAGCTACGAGGTCGTGAACGGCCGACGAATTCCCAGCTTCTCTGACGTGCCGCCCCGGACTCTGCCCCCCGCTGATGGCGCGGGCGTTGACCGGTGACACCAGACGACGTCTCACCCGGCCGCGTCCGCCTCGATGCCTGGCTCGACGTGGCTTGCCTCTTCAAGACCCGGTCGGAAGCGCAGCGCGCCTGTCAAAACGGGAGGGTTAATGTCAATGAACAGCGCGCGAAGCCGCGCCGGGCCGTGGAGACCGGGGACCGTCTCTCGATCAGCCGGCCGCAGGGTAGGACACAGCAGGTCGTGATCCTGGCCATCGCCTCTCAGCATCTCCCGAAACCGGCCGCCCGCCTGCTGTACGAGGATGTGACGCCGCCGCCGACCCCCGAGGAGGTCGAATTCCGGCGGATGGGCGGAGGACTGGGCCGAGGTGCCGGGTCGACCAGTGCCCCCGACAAACGACAGCGACGTGAACTCCAGCGGCTGAAGAGATTGCAAGGCGCGTAGATTCCGGTCGGCCCAGACGTGCTAAACTGTTTGGTCGCTCGGTAAACAGAATCGCGGCGTCAGCCCCATCAGAGAAAAGGACCCGGAACGATTTGGCGAATCACAAGCACACGTTGAAGTCACAGCGACAGGATATTGTCCGTCGAGAGCGTAATCGGGGCCTGCGAACCCGCCTGCGACGGGTGCTGCGGTCGCTACGCTCGGCTATCGATGCGGGCAAGACGGACGAAGCCCGGTCGGTGCTCAACGGCACCGTGTCATTGATTGACAAGATGTCCGCCAAAGGGATTATTCACGACAACGCGGCGGCCCGATACAAGTCGCGGATCGCCAAGCGTCTCGCCGGCGCCGTCGCGGCAAGCTAGCTACGACCGTCGCCCGCTCGGCGAGACCCCGCGGCAGGCACTTCACCAACGCCGCACAGCGCCATCACCAACCTCTCCAGCAGCACCCGGTGCTCACCGGCCGAGCTCTTGAGCTTGAGGTCTGTCTGAAACAGGGCGTCGACGGCGGCCGGCAGGCGGTGTGACGGGAGTTTCGTTCGCACCACCCACGCCAGCTGGCCCAGTACCATGTAGGGCGCGGCGCCCGACTCCACCACGAGGGCCAGTTCTCTCAGCGCCTCCGCCGCCTGACCGCGCTCGATGGCTCGGGCGACGGCCCAGTCGTCATGCGAGGTGGCCGGACCGGCCACGGCCCGCACGTCGTCCAGTCCAATGGACGGCTGACCGGCCGCGAACAACAGAAGCCGGTCGACATCACCCCGCAGGCGAGTGAGGTTCGGTCCGGCGGCCGCGGCCAGGAGTTTCGCGGCCGACGGCTGAATCGTCGACCCTTCCTCCGACACACGGCGTCGCACCCACCGCTCGGCGTCGGCCAGCGTTTCGAGCACGCCGCAGGCGACCACGACGGCCGCCGCAAGTAGTCGCGTCGTGAGGCGTCGACGCTTGTCGAGGTCACCCGACACAAGCACCAGGGTGGCATGAGGCGAAGGGTCAGCCAGATAGGCTTCGAACGCTTCCTGGTCGCTGGCCGTCGCCTTGGTCTCGCGCTTGGGCGCCAAACAGCGTTCCGCGTGCTGCACGATGACCACCCGTCGCGACGCCATCATCGGCAACATCTGGGTCGCGTCGGTGACATGCCCCAGGGTCGCCTCCCCGCCGTGGAGTCGTTCAACGTTGAACGCGCGTAGCCCCTCGTCGATGATCTCCTCGAAGGCGTCCGCCATCTCCGCCTTCTCTACCGCATCGTCGCCCAGCACGAGATAGATCGGCTCCAGGTCACCAGTTGTGATCTGCTCTCGGGCCGTACTCGGAGTGATGCTACGCACGTCGAGATTCTAGCAGGGTGCGGAGAAGACGATACGGTGCGCTCGGACGGCGGGACCGAGATGTCCGCTCCCACCGCCCGCTCCGGGGTGACCGCAAGCCTCCGCGTCCGACCGCATGCCTGCTTGCACCCGACGCCCCGTTTTCTGCCTTAGGCTCTACGCCACGCGCGCGACGGGCTGGCATGGCGAAGGCGCGCGACTATGCGCGGGGGGGTTGGGGCGTAGCCCCGTCTGAAAGAGGTGGCGTCCGTCTGGCCAGGCGCAAGGAGGGAGCATGCAGGCGGCATGTGACCGACGAAGCAACGCCGCCAGACGGACGCCTCGCCAGGAAACCGCTAAAACGCTTCGAGGATGGAGCTGACTACGGTAACGGCGAAATCGCGAGCCAGTCGTTCGACGGCATTCGACTGCTGTCCGAAGAAGGTGTTGGCATCTAGCTGGCCACCGCTGCCTGACGCGACTTCATACTCGTCGCTGAATGTCAGCGCCGGGTTCTCCCAGAGGATCTCGTCGGTCGTCAGGTCTCGGAATTCGATGGCGACGCGGAGGGTAAAAATATAGCGGGACGCCTGTTGCTGTGCGCTGAATGTCGCTGGCTGTATGTCAATGCTGCTGATCGTGCCGGACAGCAGCGCGTCGACGCCTGTATCGGCCGACGATACGTTGTAGCTGCCTCGTCCGATGAACTGCGTGACGACCTGTTGGGTCAGGGTCTGCTCGACCTCGAACACCGTTGTGGCGTTCTCGAACAGGGGGATCCCGATGGTCTGGATGTAGTCTGGCAGGAATGTCCCCTGCCCGGACAGCGAGTAACCGCAGCCGCTGTTGGCCGCGGCCGCCAGGAGCGCACCAGCCAGAACCACCGCGCGATATCGCCTGATCATGACGTGTTCTCCCCGGTCTCCGTGCGGCTCATTACAGTACAACTCGCGGCTGACAGGACACTAGCTCACCACGATGTTCACGAGTTTTCTCCGGACCACGACGACTCGGGCGATCGTCTTGCCATCCGTGTGCGATTGCACAGAGGCGTCGGCAAGGGCGACGGTCCGCAGGTCATCCTCCGAGATGTCGGCCGCCACCGTGAGACGGGCGCGTAGCTTCCCGTTGACCTGGACCGGCACCACAACCTCGTCGGCCCGTGCCACCTCCGGATCGAAAATCGGCCAGCTCGCGGTGGTGAGACCGCCGGTGCGCCCCAGTCGCTCCCACAGCTCTTCGCACAGATGGGGGGCAAACGGCGACAGCATGAGGACGAGCGCGTCCACCGCCTCGGCGAGGACGCGTGCCGTCTGGGTCGGCGCCTGGTTCGCGGCATACCCGTCCGTCGTCCCATGTGGCGCCAGTCCGTGCTGCTCACAGAACCCGTAGAGGTCGTTGACCAGCTCCATCAGGGCGGAGACGGCGGTGTTCAGGTGCACTCTTGGATCAAGATCGGCCGAGACCCGGCGAATCGACTCGTGCGTCTTCCGACGCAATGCGCGATGGGCGTCATCCAGCGTCGTCGAGTCGACGTCGCCCGATGCGACAGAGACCACGGGGCCGACGGCGGTGACGAGTCGCCAGACCCGCGTCAGAAACCGATAGCTCCCCTCCAGGCCTGAGTCGTTCCACTCGAGCTCCTTCTCTGGAGGTGCGACGAACATCTCGTACAACCGAAGCGCGTCGGCGCCGAACCGGTCGATCATCTGGTCCGGGTCAACGACATTGCCCTTCGATTTCGACATCACGGCGCCGTCACGCAGCACCATGCCCTGGGTCAGCAGCCGGGTAAACGGCTCGTCGTGGTCCACCTGGCCGAGGTCCTTGAAGACCCGGCAGAAGAACCGCGAGTAGATCAGGTGCAGGATCGCGTGCTCGACACCGCCGATGTAGAAATCGACCGGCGCCCAGTAGCGTGCCCGCTCCGGATCGAACGGTTGACTGTCGTTGGTCGGGTCGCAAAACCGATAGAAGTACCACGACGAATCGAAGAACGTATCCATCGTGTCGGTCTCTCGGCGGGCCGGGCCGCCGCATGACGGACACGCGACGTTCACGAACTCCGGAATCTGTGCGAGCGGAGAATCGCCGCGACCCGTGAACTCGGCCACGTTCGGCAGATCGACGGGCAAATCGTCGTACGGGACCGGTTGCAGTCCGCAGACCGCGCAGTGAATGATCGGGATCGGGGTGCCCCAGTATCGTTGTCGCGAGACGCCCCAATCCTTCAGCCGGAACTGGACCGTCGGTTGTCCCACGCCCAAGGCCTCAGCGGCGCCCGCCATGAACGCCGCCGCGTCGTCCGTTGACCGGCCGGTGAAGTCCCCTGAATTCACGAGCGTGCCAGGACCCGCGTAGGCGGAGTCCATGCTCGCTCCGTCCAGCGGCGGGGTGTCCGGGCCATCGTCCTCCTCCGGCTGAATCACTACCTGCACCGGAAGCCCGTACTTTCGAGCGAACTCGAAGTCGCGCTGGTCGTGGGCCGGCACCGCCATCACGGCGCCGGTGCCGTAGTCCACCAGGACGAAATTGGCGATCC
Organism: Vicinamibacteria bacterium; assembly: GCA_963577695.1. Classification (GTDB taxonomy): domain Bacteria; phylum Acidobacteriota; class Vicinamibacteria; order Vicinamibacterales; family UBA8438; genus UBA8438. Next base: position 11,765 of record CAUZAY010000104.1, read on the forward strand.
AGATCGGCACCGGTTGACCCGTGAACGGGTTGAGAGCGGTGCGCCCCGTGTCAAAGCCCTCCTTCTCGACCGCTCCGGTCCGTCGGTCCGTGCGGTCCTGCGCGCGAAACTCCTGCACCCGTTGGCGAAAGGCCTCCACATCCGGGGCCTCATCGGCAAACCGGTCGACCAGCGAATACTCCGGCGCGAGCAGCACGACGGTGGCGCCGAAGATCGTGTCGATCCGGGTGGTGAACACTTCGATATCGACCGGGTCGGCTTTTCCTGTCCCGACATCGACCGCGAATCGGACCAGCGCGCCTTCGGAGCGGCCGATCCAGTTGCGCTGCATCGTGAGCACCTTGTCGGGCCACTCATCCAGACCTTCGATGCCCTCGAGCAGGTCGTCGGCATACTGCGTGACCCGCAAGAACCACTGCTCCAGATCGCGCGGCTCCACCGTAGACCCGCATCGCCAGCACCCGCCATCCACCACCTGCTCGTTGGCGAGCACCGTCGAGCAGCCGGGGCACCAGTTCACGGTGGACCGGCGCCGATAGGCGATGTCCCGCTCGAACATCTGCAGGAACAACCACTGGTTCCACTTGTAGTAGCTGGGATCGCAGGTGGCGAACTCACGCTCCCAGGCGTAGCTGATACCCAGGCGCTGGAGCTGCCCCTTCATGTGGGCGACGTTCTCGCGGGTCCAGATCTCGGGGTGCGACTTGTTCTTGATCGCGGCATTCTCAGCCGGCAACCCGAACGCGTCCCACCCGAACGGGTGCAGGACGTTGAACCCCCGCATCCGTTTCATCCGTGCGATGACGTCCCCGATCATGTAGTTACGGACGTGCCCTACGTGGGCGTGACCGGACGGATACGCGAACATGACCAGACAGTAGTACTTGGGGCGATCGGGATCCTCCCGTACCTCGAAGGCACGCTGCTCGGTCCAGCGGCGTTGCCACTTTTGCTCGATGGACTGCGGAGTGTAGTCGGACACGATGCTCGCTACCGGATGTCGGGTGGAAACGTCAAAAAAACCGCTCAAGGCGCGCGGCACGAGATGCGCCCAATCATATCAGGCACCTCGCGGCCGCTCCGCGTCGAGGGTCGTCGTGGCCC
>CAUZAY010000105.1:0-12801 GCA_963577695.1 Vicinamibacteria bacterium
GACTGCTTCTTGAGTTTGGCGAAGACGCGGTCGGGGTTCTCGTCCGTCCAATCGGACAGCATCACGACATGGTCGCGGTCGTACGCGAACGGCTCCGGCTCGATCGGGTCGATGATGAGCGCGCCATACATCCCGCGTTGTTCCTGAAACCCGGCATGGCTGTGATACCAGTACGTCCCGCCCTGGCGCACCGTGAATCGGTATGTGTGCGTCTCCCCGGGCCGGATGCCATTGAAACTGAGTCCCGGTACGCCATCCTGATTTGCTGGCAGCAGGATGCCGTGCCAGTGGATCGACGAGACCTCGTCGAGGGTATTGGTCACCCGCGCGGTCACGATGTCGCCCTCGCGCCACCGGAGCGTCGGGGACGGCACGGACCCATTGACGGTGAGCGCGAACCGTGGCGAACCCGTGAAGTCCGCCAAGGTCTCGCTGATGGTCAAATCGAAGTCCGAACCGTCGAGCGTCGCGACCGACGGAGATGTATCGACAAAGGCCTGGACGGCCGGACGCCACAGTCCGAGACCCGCCACCGCCCCGCCCATCGCGAGCCCCTTCACAAAGGTCCGACGTGAGTGAGTCGCGGCGGGCCCCGCCGACGGGACCGGCGCATCGTCGCCACGACGGCAATGTTCGATCGAATGTGTAGCCATGAACCTTCCCCTGAACGGACTACGGATAAACACAACAAAGGCGCGCGACAATGCGCGCCCCGCGGCCGCGGAGTGGGGCACCCGGGATCCCCGCGCAGCGACCGCGTGGGGTTCGGGGCGTAGCCCCGTCTGAAACTAAACCTAAATCCGAAGGACCGAGGGTGCGGCGGACAGAGAGAAGCCTGGAGGACCGTGGGTGGACTGGACAGGGACCGCGATCGATCGAACCGAGAGCTGGAGGGGCGGCTGCGTCACGTTCGAGACAGGCCCGTCGACGTTGCCGAACTCTACGAATCTCCGCACTCTGGCCCGCCCCTCACGGGCGCTGGCGTGATCGACACACTCGTGGGATGCGGCCGCTGCTACGCGTGCGGAGGACGCGTGCGGTGTCGACGCATCGTGATGGGAGTGGGTCCCTGATGTCGGAGACGCATGAGCCGCGGAACCGTCGACGCAGAAGACCTCACACACCGTGGCTGCACTCGGAACGACCACGAGCAGGGTCATGAGCAGACCGGCCGGCGTTTGTCGCCACATCACCGGTTCACGATACTGCCACCGGCCCGTGCGCGCAACCGGCGTACCGCGGACGAGTGGGAAGGCGGTCCCCGGGAGGCCGGGGACTAGTCCCGTTACCTCAGGTCCACCGCGATGAGCGTGTCGGTATTCCGCGCGTAGAGACGACCGTCCGCCAGGGCCGGATACGCCCTGACCACGCCGGGCAGGATCTGTGCGCGCGCGGTCGGCGAGAACCGCTCCGGCGAAGCCTCCGCCAGCATCAATTCGCCAGACTCGCGGAGAATCACCAGTCGGCCACCGGCGAGAATGAGCGACCCGGCCCCGAATCGGTCTTCGGTCCACCGCACCTGGCCGGTCGCCAAGTCGACGGCGCGCAGGCTGGGTCCATACTCCTGACGACCGTGATACCCGTAGAGCACGCCGTCCCGAATCACCGCCGTCGCATAGTGATTGGTCATGCTCTGGTCGCCCGCCCATTCCTCGACGAGCGAATCGCCCTCCACCCGAAGCAGCGTCGCTCCCGTCTGGTAGCTGGAGGAAAGAAAGATGTGGTTCCCATCGACCAGTGGGGTCGCGGCGTTGACCGACGAACCCGACCGGGAACGCCAGCGTTTCTCGAACAGCACGGCGCCCGACTCCGGGTCGAGACCCACGAGTCCGTTCCGCGTGAAGAACAGCGCATGCCGTCGCCCGTCGAAGGTAGCTCCGACCGGCGATGAATAGCTCGACTCGTCGGTGGTCGCCGTCCAGAGTTCGTCCCCGGTGGCCGCGTCGAACGCCACGATGCCGCCTCGACTGCCACCGACGTTCGCGACCAGACGTCCCGCTTCGACGAGCGGAGACCCGGCAGCGCCGAAGAATCCCTTGCGTACGCCGTAGCGCGCATGCGTGTCCACCTGCCACAAAGCTTCGCCAGTCTCGAGATCTACCGTATGAAGCTGTCCCTGCGCGCCGTAGGTGTGGACGCGCCCGTCGGCGACGACCGGAACCGACCGCGGCCCTTCGTCGAAACCGAAGTCGTCCCGATAGGTGGACTGATAGGCATATCTCCAGACCGTCTCGCCAGACTCGGCGACAAGCGCCTCCACCACCTCTTCAGCCCCAACCCGATGGAACAGAATGACCCGCTCACCGACCACGGCCGGGCCGGCGAATCCGGCCCCCACCGGTCGCTCCCACAGACGGGTCGGGCCGTCCTCCGGCCACGTGTCGGCGAGACTTACGCCGGAGTAGGTGCCGTTGCGGGTGGGACCGAGGAACTGCGGCCAATCCTGGGCCACCACGGTACCCCCGACGGCGAGGCAAGCCACGAACAGCGCGAGCACACTTCTCACACGTGTGGTCATCGGTCTCCTGTCTCCGGCAACGGCTCGGCTTGGGGCTGCATCACCGGTTGGTTCATGGGCTGATCGGGTGCTGATCCCGTGTCTGATCCGGCGCCTCCTCCGGCTGGTGGACCAGCGTCTCGACCAGCCCGTGATCCGTGGCCAGACCGGCGTAGACCGCGTGGTCGACCCAATGGTTGTAGAGCCATTCGGCTTCCCGCATCTGACCTTCCAGACGGAACCCGAGGCGGTGGGGCACCGCGCGGCTTCGATGGTTGTCAATCGCGCACCGAATCTCGACGCGATGCAATCCCATCACCCCGAAGCCGTGGGCGATGAGGCGGCGACAGGCGGCCGTGACCAGCCCCTGCCCCTGAAAGTCCTCGCCAAGCCAGTAACCGATCGCCGTGGCGCGATTCCGCCAGTCGATCTTGTGGTGACCGATGACACCGGCGAGACGGCCGCGCGACACGATCGCGGCCTGGAACCCATGATTGTCCCGAGACTGGGCCAGCGTGGCACGGATGAAGCCGCGGGTATCCTCAACGACCCGGATACTATCCAGCCAGGGCAGCCACCGGCGCAAGTAACCGCGGTTGCGGTCGGTCAACTGAAACAGGTCATCCGCGTGGCGCAACTCGAGCGTGTCCATGGTCAGACCGGGGCGAATCGCGAACGATGGCATCAGGCTCCAACGTGGTCCCACCAGATCCCGCGGCGTCCCAGCGAGTTGGCGGGCCGGCCGCGCACTGGCGTGCCAGTGTACACGCGCACGATTCCCCTGTCCGAGGGCCACGCCCGGTCGGACCGCCCGAGCCACTTTGCCAGAAGCCGCCAAGATGACGTAGCCTTGTTCTGCCTGCCGACAACGGACTCGATTGATGACTCTGCCGCGGCGTCGTCTCACTCGCGTAACCACACTGCTCGCAGTGGCCGGGCTGCTGGCCGGGCTGGCGGTCACCACCAGCGCGCAACGCGGCTACTTCCGAGAAGGCCGAGGACCGGCCAGATACCCACCGTCCTCGATGCCGGACCGCGACTTTTCATTCTGCAAGCTCGCCTACACGAGTGTTCGCTACGAAGACCTGGGCATGGGATGGCGGACGGACTATCCGTACGCCGGCATCAACCTGATGACCCGGTATTCGGAACTGACGACGGCACACATCAGCACGGACACGCGCGGCGAGCCGAATCACTGGGTCGTCGAACTGACGGACAAAGAGCTGTTCAACTGCCCGTTCATCATGGCGGCCGATGTCGGCACCATCGGACTGAGCCGCGCCGAGGCGGACGGGCTCCGCACCTACCTGCTCAAGGGCGGATTCTTGTGGGTAGACGATTTCTGGGGCTCGATTGCCTGGCAGCACTGGAGCGCGGAAATCGCCAAAGTCCTGCCTCCCGGGCAGTACCCGATTCATGACGTGCCGCTGGATCACCCGGTGTTTCGCGCGCTGATGTATGTGGAGGAGGTACCCCAAATCACGGCGATCCAGTTCTGGGGCTGGAACGGCGGCAACACATCGGAACGGGGCGCCGACAGTGCGGAAGCGCACTTGCGAGCCATCACGGATGAATCGGGCCGGATCCTGGTGCTGATGTCGCACAATACGGACGTCGCCGACGCGTGGGAGCGTGAGGGCGAAGACCCCAACTACTTCAAACAGTTCTCTCCCAACGGCTACGGGCTCGGTATTAACGTGCTGCTCTACGCCATGAGTCACTGACCGGGCTTTCGCGTAGCACCGCGTGTGTCTGGCGCCAATTCTGCCAACGTCCGATGACTCGTCCGGACCCGACCACGCTGCCAGAACAGCTGCTCGCGCACTCCCGGGGCGTGGCGTTCTTCGAGCTGATCGGACTGGAGATTCTGGAGGCGGAACCAGGCCGCTCGGTCGCACGGGTGCGCATGCGGCCCGAGCTCGCGAACCCGGTCGGACTCATGCACGGGGGGGTCATCGCATCGCTCATCGACACCGGTATCGCCTATGCCCTACTGTTGCGGGAGGAGGTGCAGGACGCACTCCACGCCGGCCGCTCACTCGTGACGGTCGACCTACGGGTGAAGTAATTGCGTCCAGTGTCGGCCGGGTCAATCACCTGCGAGTCGCGAGTCGTCCGGATGGGGCGTCAGATCATCCATACCGACGCAATTGTGACCAACGACGCCGGGAAGGAGGTCGCGCGCGGGGACGCGCTCTACGCGACCGCGCCTGCGGGTCCGGACCAGCCCGAGCTTGGGGGGTAACGGTGGCTTGAGACCCGCCACCACGATGGACATCCACGAACAGACGGCCGGCCAGGTCCCGGTGCTCGAGCTACGTGGCCGGCTCACGCTGGAGTCGTTCGGTCGTTTGAAGACCCACGTGCGCCAGATTGTCGAGACCGGGACCCGGCACGTCGTCCTCGATCTGGCAGCCGTCCCCTATGTCGACAGTATCGGGGTGGCTGAGCTCGTTCGCAGCCATGTGATGCTCCAGAACGTGGGGGGACGGCTGGTTCTTGCCTCCGTCCCAAGACAACTCACCCAACTGCTCGAACTGACCCGGCTCGACCAGGTCGTCGAGTCATACCCTTCGCAGACTGAGGCCGTAAACGCCCTGCGTGCGGCCAACGTCTAGTCCCCTGTCATGACTCTGCCCCTCGTTCGATGCCACAGGTTTCCCGCGGCGCTGCTTGCCGCCGCGGCCATGGTCGGTGCGCTCGCCGCGCTGCCGGCGGCAACGTTCGCGCAGGACGCCTCGGGCGTTCGTATGGTCCCACCCTCCGGTGGCGGCGCGGACTACTGGTCGCGCTGGCGTGGACCGTCCGGGCAGGGGGTCGTCGACGGCGCCGGATACCCCGACACGTGGTCAGACCGCACCAACGTGTTGTGGAAGACCGCGGTCCCCGGCAGTGGTCACTCGTCGCCAATCGTCTGGGGCGACCAGATCTTCCTCACAACATCGCGTGACCGTGGTCGTCAGGTCTCGGTGCTCGGCTTCCGGAGGTCCGACGGAGCCCTGCTGTGGGAAACCGACGTTCCCGAAGGACGCGCGGAGCGGCACCACGGGAAGAACACCCCCGCGTCGGCGACCCCGACCACCGACGGCGAGCGAGTGTATGCATCGTTCGGAAGCCGCGGCCTCGTGGCGGTGGACTTTGACGGCACGTTGTTGTGGCACCGCGACCTCGGCCAGATCGACAACTATCACGGCCCGGCCGGCTCACCGCTGCTGTATGGCGACAGCGTGATCATCTACCAGGATCAGAACGGCGGCGCGTTCATCCTGGCGCTCGACTCGCGCACCGGCGAGACACGGTGGCGAACCGCCCGATCGGCCCGTGTCGGCTGGGGCACACCGATCGCGATCACCGCCGGTGACCACGACGAGTTGATCGTCAGTAGCCAGGGTCAGGTCCAGTCCTACAACCCCGAGACCGGCGAGGAGCTCTGGAGCTGTAGCGGCAACCTGCGTGAAGTGATTCCGACCCCAGTGGTGGGGCACGGCCTGGTCTTCTGTGCCTCGGGTCGGGCCGGCCCCACTCTGGCGATCAGGCCAGGCGGCCGCGGCGACGTGAGCGGCACGCATCTGGAGTGGAAGACGACGCGAGGCTCGCCATTCGTTCCCTCACCCATCCTCTACGGCGACTACCTCTACCAGCTCAACGACATGTCGAGCATCATCACCTGTCTGAACGCGAAAACCGGGGAGACCGTCTGGCAGGAACGGCTTGGGCGTCCGAGTCGCGAGGGCATCTCCGCGTCACCCGTCGTCGTGGACGACAAGTTGTTCGTGACCAATGACAACGGTCAGACCTTCGTGCTCAAGACTGGTCCGGAGTTCGAGTTGCTGCACATCAACGACATCGGCGAACGCACCCTCGCCTCACCAGCGCTAGTAGACGGCACCTGGTATATCCGCACGACCACCGAGCTCATCGCCATCGGCGACTAGGTTTTCCGACGAGGCGCCTGCATGGACGGCGTTGCTTCCTCGGTCACAGCCCGCCTGGCAGTCCCGGTCCCGCACGGACGGGACTGCTTAGCAGTCCTGCGGGCAGACGTCAGGACTGCCGGATGCCTCCCTCGTCGCGCCTTGCCACACAGACGCCTCGTCAGAAAACCGCTCTACCGTTGTTTCTCAACCCGGCAGGGCCGTGCGGTGGGGGCGTGCACCCTCGGGCGGCGAACCGTCGGAGACGAGCCCGGGTGCTAGCGCCGCCGCCGGCCGAGTCCGTGCGCGGGCGCGGGCGCGGAGTTTCACAGCCGCGCCCCGGATCAGCACGGCGCGCGCTTTTCCCTCGGTGGCTGGATCAGGCACCCAGTTAGCCCGTGCGGAGCGCCCTGGATGCCAAGGCGAGTAGCGCAAGGCTCGTCGACCGGTTCGCCGGCCGAGGGTGCACGCCCCCACCGCACGGCCCGGTGCAACCGAGTAGGTAATGGCGCAGGACCCACGCCTCGTCCAAAACTAAAAGGTCGCAATCGGGTTCAGCGGTGATCCAGTGCCGCCTGCCACCGCCAGCGGGGCGGCGGTCAGCATAAACTCCCACCGATTCTGGCGGACCGCTTCTTCAGCCAGCGCCTCGAGGTCGAGGTTGTCGAAGATGCGGACACCCATCGCCACCAGTACGAGCTGGTGAATCGGCTGGGGCACCCCGTCCACGCCAGACGGCAGCGCGTCGTTTGTGTAGTCGCTGCCGATCATCGCGACATCGCGTTCCTTCAACCAGGGCCCGACCGACGCATGGAGCCCGGCCGCCAGACGTCCGGTGGCCCAGGGCCCCACCTCGGCGCGACGCGCCCACCGGCCATACCGCACCAGCAGGATGTCGCCCGGTTCGACCCGCACACCGGCCTGCCGCTCCCAGGCTTCCAGATCCTCGATGTAGACCGGCGTGCCTGGCTCCACGTACTCGACACCCTTGAGCCGCGCCATGTCCATCAGGACGCCCTTGGTCAGGATGCCTTGTTTGACGTCGAGTATGGACAGCACCGAGCAGCCGGCCTCCGTGACTTCTGTCGCTTTCTCGAACCCGTTGTACATGACGCCGTTGTGTGACATGTGACACAGCGAATCCATGTGGCTGTGCGCATAGCCGTGATACGAGATCGAGTACCGATCGCCCACGAACGGCCCCACACGGCCAACGCCAGACATCTCGTGGCTGAATGGTGACGTGGCGTCCTCCGCCCGCTCGGTCAGGTAGTTGTGGGAGAGCGACACCGATACCCCTTCCCGGACCAGACCGGCCGCCTGCTTCCGCTTCTCGTTGGTAATCAGGTTCAACGCGCCGAGCTGGTCATCGTCGCCCCAGCGGCCCCAATTCGACAACTCGGTCATCCAGCCTTCGACCATCGCTTCCGTCACGTTGCGATTGGTTTGAGCCTGAGTCTGGCCGCCGCCGGGACCCCAGGCGAGTATCAGGCCGAACACGACCGCACTGGCGACCAGCATGCGAGGCTTTGTCACTGTCATTTCCCATCCCTTCGCGGGTGTCGCGAACGACGCTACGCGCCGTCAGTAATCCGATAGACCTTCGACGCCGTCCGAATAAACAGACTGCCCCGCGCAATCGCCGGCGTCGCCATGGAGAATTCGTCGAGCGCATTGGTGCCCAGCACTTCGTAGTCGACACCGGCGCGAATCACGTAGGTGTCGCCCTCTTCACTCAGCGCGAAGATCTTGCCGTCGTACGCCCACGGCGACGCCGTAAACGCCGCTCCCACCGCGATGCGCTGCCGACTGTAGATCTCGTCGCCGGTGCGAGCGTCGTGAGCGGTGAAGAAGCCTCGGTCCAGCACCGTGTAATAGATGTCGCCATACAGAATCGGTGAGGGGTTGTACGGACCGGCCTGACGCTGGTACCAGGCGATGTAGTCGTTGCTGGTCTCTCCGGGCTCCAGACTGATATCACCAGACGCCCCCGGTCGGATCGCGAACACAGGACGGACCTGGTCTCCAACATACCCCGACGCGATGTAGAGCAGACCGAACTCCGTAAACGGCGTGGCAATGGTGATGGACGACATCCCGGTCAGCTCCCACAGTAGCTCGCCCTGGAGGTCATAGGAACGCACCTTGTCGGTGCCGGTGGTCACCAACTCCGTCCGACCCTCGTGCTCCCAGACGAACGGCGTCGACCAGTTGCTCCCCTCGTCGCGATCGACGCGCCAGAGCTCCCCACCGGTTTCGGCGCTGAGGGCCGTCAGGTAGGACTGCTCGTCGTTGTCATTGACGACATACAACCGCCCGTCGTGAAAGACGGGCGATGAGGCCGTGCCCCACCCGTATCGGGTGCGGCTTGGCTCCACATCCCGGGACCACAACAGTTGTCCGGCCAGGTCAAAACAGAAGAGCCCGACGTTCCCGAACGATATGTAGAGCCGCTCGCCGTCGGTGACCGGCGTCTCGGACGCGAACGTATTCTTCAGGTGGTGCGCCGTCTCAGGCACGCCGCTGTGCACGGTGCGCTCCCACTGAAGGGCGCCGGTGGCGACGTCCAGTGCATAGACATTCCACTGGTGCACGCTCGATGGAGCGTCCCGATCGCCGCCAAAATAGAGCCCGCCCGCAGGGGTCTCGACCTCACCGTCACTGACCACGGAGGTCAGAACGACGGTGCCGCCGGTCACAATCGGCGAGCTCCACCCGAGCCCTGGGATATCGCTCGCCCAGGCTACGTTCTCCGTGGTGCTCCAGGTGTCGGGTAGACCGGCACCCGCATCGTCGACGACGCCGCGAGCACCGGGGCCACGAAACTGCCTCCAGTCGTCGTTCCCAAGTTGACCGGCCTGGGCGCCCGCGCCCGCCGTCAGGGCCAACACGCCGGCCAGCCCCACCATCCATTCTCGTCGTCTTCTGCGCATTGCCGTCGCCGATGATGCCCGCCAGGTGACCCACTGTCCAGGGAAATCAGCCCGTTCCCACGGCTTGGCTTACACTACGCTGGTTTGTACAGGGATATCGCGACGATTCGCAGGGAGAGCAATTGATGGGAGACGCCGGAGAAGGTCTGGTCGACGCGGAGGCACGAATCCAGGAACGGATGGACGAACTCGAGCGCAAGCGCTCGGCTCGGAGTAGGAAGGCGCCCGCCGACCCAGCCGCGATGCACCGGATCGAGTCGTTGCGCCTGGCCCGGGTCGACCTCCAGCGCCAAGCCGACGCCACTACCCACCCCAAGCTACAGGCCGCCCGGGCCCAGGCGCTGGCCGACCTCGACAGTCACATCGCCGAGGCGCAAGCGGCGCTGGCCAAGTAGGTTTCCACCCTCGCTGGCTTGCTTCGTTCGGCCGACACGCCCGAGCACGTAGCATGTCGGTCACCCTGGAGCGGGCGGCGGGAGTGTGCGTCTCGGTCCGTGAACCGTCGGAGACGAGCCGGAATGCCGGTGCCGCCGCCGGTGGGGACCGTGCGCGGGCGCGGAGTTTTACCTCCGGGTCAGGGGCCAGCTACGTGCCCGCTTTTCCCTCGGTGCCGGGACCAGGCACCCCGCTAGCCCGCGCCAAGCGCCTCGAGGGCCAAGGTGAACAGAGCTAGGCTCGTCGACCGGTTCGCGGATCGAGATGCACACTCCCGCCGCACGGTGCGCCCCGTCGCCCCCCCGCTCTAACTCAGGGCGCGTCTCGCACCCACATGTCGGCTTGCACGGCGCTGTTGCCGGGCGAGCCGCCGCCCACGTACAGCTTGCCGTCGATGATTCCCGCCGCGGGTGAGGACAGCGGCATCGGGAGCGTAGCCACCACCTCCCAGTGTCCGCCGAGAGACAGCGCGAGGACGTCCGCATCGACCTTCTTCGACTCGCCCGGCGCGGTGGTGTGCCCGCCGACCATGTAGATTCGATCGCCGTGGACGAACGTACTGCCCTCGGCGTGCGAGTGCCCCTTCGGCAGCGGAGGGCCGGCGCTCCACGAATCAGTCGCGGGGTCGTAGATATCCACCCGGGCCTGGTCGAGCTGCTCGCTGTCGTGGTGGAACTGACCGCCCATCGCGTAGATCTTGCCGTCGAAGGTGACGCAGGCGAACTGATTACGGGGCACCGGCATCGGGGCCGCGTGCGTCCACCCCGCGCTCCCCCGCGCCCAGGCGTCCAAGTCGAGCACCCAGTGGTCGGGCGAATCGGTGTCGCGGTCGGCCTCCGTGCCGCCCATGAAGTGCAGGCTGCGCCCCACCAGCGAGAGGCCTCCCCCGCCGCGGGTCTCCGGCAGCAGCGGTGCCGCCGTATACCGGTCGGCGTCGATGTCGTAGCTCCACACCTCGGCAATGGTGTGCCCCTTGTAGCCGTCCTTGTACCCGCCCGCGAACCAGACGGTGCGACCGTCGAGCACCATGTTCATATGAGAAATCGCGCTGGGCAGGTCCTGGATGCGGGTCCAGCTGCCGTCCGCCGGGTCGAACACGTTCGATACCTTGCTCGACTTGACGCCATCGGTGTAGCCGCCGAAGAAGTACAGCTTGTCGTCCAGCACGACCGTGCCCGGCTCCCACTTCTCGACCGGCATGTCCGGCAGCTTGGTCCACGCGCCTTGCGCGCCCGCAGCCCGGGGGAGGCAGAGCGCGCCGGCCACGAGCATGGCCGTCACGATTGACGTCTCGAACCGACCGCCACGCGGTCCGTTGTTGGTCGAAGGCCTGGCTGAACACATGGCTGACTGTCTCCTCCCGTACCCGGCGACGCTTGCGGCCCAACCACCGGCCGCATGATCACGGGCCTACCGGTCATTGAGACCCCAATCGTATGCCAGGAAGCGAACCCGCGTGTCGCGGGAGTCGATCGTGGCGGCCTCAGCGGGGTCGTCCGTGAGCCGGGGGGCTACAAAGCTCTTGAACGAGCCGTCGCCCCGCTTGAAGTCGCCTTCATACCAATCGAGCAGCTCGGACAACCGCAGGACCCCGCCCTCGTACCGGTTCCGCCGCTCGTCGCGCAGGAACACCCGCGTGTTGTCCTCCAGTTGCGCATCCAGCCGCGACGCGACATACGCCTCCGTGCGCAGCGGCGGGCATCCGATGGCAGCGCAGTTGACGGCGAAGTGGATACGCGGCTCGTCGAACTGCTTCCGGATGATCCCGTGTTCGATGTCGTCGAGATGACGCGTTGTCCCGAGCAGCGTGAAGAAACGCTTCTTCCACGGTGAGGAGAACCAGCCGCCGAGATCCTTGATGGAGGTCAGCGGATAGTTGTCGACGATCAACGTGACCGTCAGCGCGTTGTAGGCGTTGATCAGAAACGCCAGCCGCTGGGCGTCGGTCCACGCCTCGAACTGCGTGGGACTCACACCGGTGACTTGAGCGACATAGCGGCGCAGTCCGGACGGGTCGGCCTGTAACGCGGCGTAGTCGACGGAGCTGATCGCGGCGTCGTTGACGACGTGACGCCGGAGGACACGGTTCCACTCGGCGTGCTGGTGGTCGAACGGCTGCGCTGTGGCGGAGAGGATCGACAGCAAGAGCGCGGCCACCGCTACCACCACTCGCGTCATGACGCCGACTCCGAAAACGAGATGTCGCCGAAGTGGGACACACAGGCTGTCTCGGTGTTGTCCGTGTCGGTCATGACCGCCACCCCCGCGACCCTCTTCGGCGCCCGGCCGAACAACCTGATGTAATCGGCTCGCACATCGCGGCGGTGTCGGTCCCATCCGTCCTGTTCGCGCGCCGACGCCCCGCCCGGCGCACCCGGCAGGACCGGCAGGAACTTGATGCGGGCATTCACATGAGACGTCGGATCAGATGCCTGAGGGGGCTGCGACTGAGGCACGTAGACGACGGCATCACCACGGAAACCCGGCTCAAAGCGCTGGAGCAGCGAGAATATCCCGCTCATGGGCTCGAAGATCACAAACAGGCGAAGCGGGAAATCGTCCGTCTCCGGGTCCTGCCAGTTCCCGACGTAGCATGCCGCGTCGGTCGTCCAGGACCACTCGATCACCGGACGACGCTCCACATCAACGGACACTCGCCGGAGCGCGGCCGAGGCCGACATCCGACTACTGGCCCGTAGCACGACGCGTCCGGCTTGGGACACCAACGCGTAATCCGTCTCCGTGTCGACACTGGGAAAACGCATCGGTTCCCACCCCACCGGCATACCGCCTGGCTGGAGATAGGAGAACGGACCGACCAGCAGGCGCGACAACGGCTGGGCCAGCACCGTCGTGGCCAACAGCGTGACGAGCCCCGCGCAGAGCGCACGACCAGATCTTGTCAACACCGGTGTCTCCCGACTCGCTAACTCCTTGCTCTCCCCCATCCGCTTTTGACGCCGCGCGCCGATGCGAGGGTCGAAGAACTTGGGACCAAGGCTATGTTCTATGACAAATC
>CAUZAY010000106.1:0-12676 GCA_963577695.1 Vicinamibacteria bacterium
TCCTCCGACAGCTCCGTACCAATCGCCTGGGTGTCCTCGAACCCGCTGATCTCATGACAACTGAAACACCCGTATCGTCCGATTGCCCGCTCGCCCAACTCGACCAAACGCTCCTCGGCGCTCATGGCCGACATCGCGGCCTGAGCTTCTTCGAACGGCACGATCGCGCGCATGTAATCCAGCAACACGTCGTCCACATCCGAGGCTGCGTAGGTCGCCCCGGCCGCCGTCGTGTTTCCTCCCGTCAACCCCGACAGATACGTGGCCACGTCGGCCACCTCGCTGTCGGTCAGCCGCAGGTCCGGCATATAGGTCTCGGCGCTGTAGTGTCGCGGGTCGCGGACCCAGTCAAACAACCACTCGAAACTGGTCTTGTCGCCGACCGACTGTAAGGGTTGTCCGAATGTCCGTCGCGGTCCCGCGTCTTCGCGTGACTCATCGCCGGTAATGTGGCACGCGAGACACCCGACCGACTCGACGATCTGCTGACCGTTGGCGGCGTCTCCCCTGGCAGGGTTCGGCACCGCCAGTTCGTGGTCCTCCGAGTTGGCGAACAGATACGCGACCACCGCGCCGATCTCGACCTCGTTGCGGACGGCATACTCCGGGGTGTCCGTGTTCGAGTTGTACCAAACACGCGGCATCCAGGTGCTGGCCTTGATCGCACGCGGGTCCCGAATCCAGTCCGCTACCCACTGCTCGCCGAGTTTCGAGGCGACCTTCGTCAGGTTCGGACCTGGCTTCCGCAGATCCTGGAACCCACGGGTGGTGTGACAGGCATAGCACCCGGCCCGCTCGTACATCCCGTAGGCGAGGTTGAGGTTGGTCGCTTCCGGAACGAACACCTCCTCCTTGTGGCACTTGGCGCACGAGGCTTCGGTCATGTTGGTCGGCAGCATCGGGTAGTCCCACAGATGCGATTCCTCCCACTCGTAGTCGTCTTCCCACTGCGCCATCTGCTCCGGGTTCGACGGGCTGTGCGCGACATCGACAAACGAAATCGACTGGCCCATACCCTCGTGACACACCGTACAGCCAGTCGACTCCACCGGGTGCGGTGACCCGCTGCCAACATACGCATCGAGGTTCGGGTGGGTGCGGAACGGCTGTGGATACTCTTCGTAGCCAACGCGGTCGACAGCCAGATGGCAGGTCTGGCACCGGTCCATCTTGGCCACCCGCGTGAAGTTCACGTCGTCGACCATGTTCGGCGTGATGACCTGCCGCACGGTCAAGGTCGGCGCCATGAAGTCGAGCATCGGGGCGTTCAACAGATAGTCGTCAATCAAACTCGGCTGCAGGTCGCTGACCAGGCCCCGCAGGCGGTCGGTCTCCCCCGTCAACTCGCCGAGCTGTTCGTCCAGCGTGTCGACGTCTGCGTTGATCGCACCGATCTGGTCGCGTAGGCCTTGGCGCTGGGTCTCCAGCGCCTCCACTTCGAGTCCCAGCGCCACCCACTCCTCGTGTTGCGCCGCGATCTCGTCCTCCCCCTCGAACTCGACCTCCTCTTCCGGATGTTCCGCGTGCGCTTCTTCCCGGTTCACCTCGAATGCGTAGCGATCGACGTCGTAGTTCGCCTTGAAGAACTGGAAATTTTGCGTCGCCACGAACAGTTGCCGTTCGACCTCGCCGAGCTGGCCCTCGAGGTCGGCCACCTGATCGGCATTCGCAGCAGCCTGCTGCCCGGCCGCCTGGCGTGCCGCTGTCAACTCACCCAACTGAGTCTGGTCGACATCCGCCTGAGCCTGTTCAAGCCCCAGCCGGGCGACCTCCATCTCAAGCTGCGAGAACTGGCGTTGGTAGTTTTTCCATTCCCGGTCGTAGTCGTCCCAGACCATCCAGACTGTTGAAAACAGCACGAACAGACTGGACGCGGCGAAGACCACGTTCAGGAAATCGATATTGTAGGCGTGTCCGACTGCCCGCTTGTCTGCCATGGCGCAACATCTCGCCGTCCGGGGACGGCCTCGAAGTCAAAGATCCTAGATATTGAGAAAGAACTCCGGAATCGACACGATGTATTTCAGATTGAACACCCAACGCATCAGCATCTTCACCGGCAACGACAGCATCATGAGGAACAGCATTACGGCGACGTAGTACCGTGCCGGCCCGAGTTTCTCGTAGTACTTGGCCAGCCCCTTCTTGGCCAGGGCGACCGGGAGCACGGCGACATAGAAGAGCGTGAGGCCGATCCCGAAGATCTCCCGAATGAACCAGTTGTCCGGCAGCGCCATCCCGAGTCCCCGCACCCAGATGTACTCCGAGAGTTGGACATTCGTCAGCGCCTCGAGCTTGTGGATGTCCCAGAACTCGAATGGTCCGAAGAAGTTCCAGTTGGGACCACGCAGGAACGTGCCCAGCACAATCAGCGAGGACCAGAGCACCACGAAGCCAAAGAGAAAGATCGTGATCTCGGCCTTGCGCTCGTTGAACGTGTAGTACCCGTTCCCCTTCGGGTTCGTGTCGACGTAGGGAATCGCCATCAGCCCGACGACGATGAGCGAGGGGAGCACCACGCCGGCCAACCACGGGTCGAAGTAGACCAGCATCTCCTGCAGCCCCAGGAAATACCACGGGGCCTTCGACGGGTTCGGCGTGTTGGCGTTGTTGGCCGGCTGCTCGATCGGCGCTTCGAGGGCGATCGACCACACGATCAGGACCACCATGCAGACAACCATCGCGATCAACTCGGTGTAGACGAGGTCCGGCCAGGTCCACACCCGATCTGCCTCGTCCTTCTCCACCGGCGGCTCCCCGGCCGCGATGCGTCGGTCGTTGCGCACCCCTGCCCGCAGCGAGTACCAGGTGAAGAAGATGAGCAGGAAGATCAATGCCACGATCGGGACATTGTCCGGCTTGCCGATGATCAACTGGAAGTTCTCGTCAGTCAGCCCAAACCCGAAGAAGAGGGTCAGAAAGCCCATCAGGCCCCAGCCCCAGCTGTTGCTGGCGAACGCCTCGCGCTTCCAGACGATCAGCACCAGCGCCGAGACCGTCATGGCGAAAAACAACCGAGGGTCGGCAAACAGGTCGATAAAGCTTTTCAGCGCGTCCATAAGTCGTTATCCGGTCAGCGAGTCACACCTGATTCCTAGAGCGGCCCGGAGATGCCGCCATCCTTGCGCACACGCCAGAAATGCACGGCCATCAGGAACCCGATCACGAGCGGCAGGGCGACACAGTGCAGCACGTAGAACCGCAGCAACGCCCCCTCCCCGACCAACGTGCCGCCGAGCAGCGCGAACCGGGCGTCGTCGGCCTGGTGCACCAGTGGGACCCCGCCCAGCGCCATGAACTGTGCCCCGGGGCCCTCATAGCCCAGCAACGGTGTCGCCCGGGCCATGTTCGAGCCGACCGTAATCGCCCACACCGCCAGCTGATCCCAGGGCAACAGATAGCCTGTGAACGAGAGCAGCAGGGTCAGGACCAGCATGATGACCCCGACATTCCAGTTGAACTCCCGGGGCGGCTTGTAGGACCCGGTCATGAAAACGCGGAACATGTGCAGCCAGACGGTGATGACCATCGCGTGCGCGCCCCACCGATGCATTTCACGCATGATGCCCAGCGGGACGTGCTCCCGCAGGCCGACGATGTCCGAGTAGGCATACTCAAGGGTCGGACGGTAGTAGAACATCAACAGCAAGCCGGTGAACGTCAGCACCAGAAACAGAAAGAAGCTGATGCCGCCCATGCACCAGGTGTATCGCAGCCGGACGCCCGACTTGCGCAACCGCACCGGGTGCAGGTGCAGGAAGACGTTCGAGAGCATGACCAGCACCCGGTTCCGATCGTTGATCGGCGCGGTGTGCCGGAAAATCGATGTCCAAACCTGCGTTTCGGTAATCCAGTCCCAGGCGCGGACGAGCGCGGGGGCTTTCGGTGCGATGGTCTTCGTAGCCATGTGTCGGTTAGCGGTGGTACGCGGACATGAATGTCACTTCTAGACGTCGAGTATCTGGGAGGCTCTGGTGTCTCTGGAGCACCGTCACGGTTGAAGAAAGGAATCCGGGTCGGCCCACCCACCCAACTCTTCCTGGAACTTCTGCCCCTTGTCCACCAGAATCTGGCCGTCTTCTGCCAGCCCGATCCGGGTCCGCTCCAGCGGTCGCGGAGCCGGCCCCTCGAAGTTGATCCCGGTCGGCCGGAACCCGCTGCCGTGGCAGGGGCACTTGAACTTGTTCTCCGCCGACAACCAGTTCGGCGTGCACCCCAGGTGCGTGCAGATCGAGAACAACGCGTAGAAACCCGGCGCCTCGTGGGTGTAGTCGTTCTCGGTTCGCACGATCCAGACGCCCTGCGTGTCCTTGTATCGTTCGTCGACGCCGATCCCATAGTCGTCGGGGAATCCGACCGCGAACTGCGAGGGCGGCTCGTTCAGCACGTTCGGGAACATGAAACGACCGGTGGCCGCCAGGCATCCGGCGTTGGCGGCGGTAAACGCGCCCCACGCCAGTCCCATCCAGCCGCGACGTCCCATCAGAGGCGACTCATCATCATCGACCGGGGCCTTCTTCGCACCGCGGGCGGCGGGCTTCGTCGTGCGCCCCGCAAGCTTCGCGTCATTCCCGGTGGCTGCGACCGCCGCGGCGGTCTTGGCGGCCGGTTTTGGCGCACCCTTCGCAGCCGCGACCGGCGCCGGCAGGGTCTCAGGATTGGGGGTCTTCGGTTCGTCAGCCATTCTGCAGTCTCATCGTCTACACGCTGTCGTCACGTGGTCAGCACACCAATCCGCACCGGTCCGTGGGTCCAGCGTCAGCCTACTGCCGCTCGGCGACGTTGCGACCGAGCGGCGCCGCCTCGAGGGCTTCCAGCGCCTGCATCGCCTCCTGGCGTACCTTTAAACTCTCATCCCCACCGGCGAGTGCCTCGACCCGCGCCCGCAAGTCGCCCGCCACACTCACCGCGCCGAGCGCGGCCACGGCACGCAACCCGCTGATCATGACATCGCTCGCCGGGTCCTGGAGCGTGGCAGATGCGGTGACCTGACCACTCACATACTCGCGGTCGAGCATGCGACGCAACACCGTCAACCCGCGGTCGTCGGCGTGACGCGCCAACGCCACTGCGGCGTTCCACTGCACATCGGATACCGGGTCATCGAGGGCGGCGCGCAGCGTCGTGAATGTCCCGTCGTCGGGCAAGCCCCCCAAGGCGTACACGGCCATCTTCCTCACCCCGGCATCGGCCGACTGATACGACTCGACGATGCTCGGTACGGCCGTGCCGTCTCCCAAGGCACCCAGCGCCCAGATCACGCTGATGACCGTCTCGCTGTCGGGGTCATGGAGCGCCTCGGTCAGCGTGACGACAGCCTCTGACGGCACCGGGTCCAACCGACCGATGGCCAGGGCCAGATATCGTCGGATTCGCGGATCGTCTCCGTCCGATTCCACGAACGCACTCACCAGCGCCGGGGCCAAGTCGGGAAAACTCGCTTGGACGTCTGGATCGCTCATCAGGCGCGACAACTCGTACGCCGCCGGCCACCGGCGATCCCGGCTGCCATTCTGGACGTCGTTCAGATACTCGACCGGCGACCGTTCGTCGGCCACCATCATCCGGAATCCACCGTAGATCGCGACGACGACGGCGACGACCGTGAGGGGGATCAGGAAGAACTGAACCGCCAGCGACGGTGCCGCGGCAACCGCGCCGACAGGGCGATCCGGCTCGCGCTCGCCAAGTTTCTGCATCAGAACGTGGAGGAAATCGGGGACATCGTCAACCCCGCGCATGACCTGCTTGTGCCTTATGGCACAAGCGGTGGCGCCAAGCGTTCACCATGTACGGCTGGATACTACTATGCCTCCCCCACCCCGTCAAGAAGCCGACCTGACTCCACGGAGTCGCCGTGTGGGGTTCTGGCAAAGCGCCATCCAAGCACTAAATTCTCGGCAACGTGACGTCACGTTGCGCCTGATATTTGCCCTGTTTATCTCGATACGACGTCTGGCATGGTTCGTCGCTCTGGAAAAACAATACCTGGGCAATGCCTTCGTTCGCGTAGATTTTTGCCGGCAAGGGCGTCGTGTTGGAAATCTCCAGGGTGGCGGTGCCCTCCCACTCCGGCTCGAACGGGGTCACGTTGACGATGATGCCGCACCGAGCGTAGGTCGACTTGCCCAGACACAGGGTCATCACATCCCGCGGGATTCGAAAATATTCGACCGTCCGAGCCAACGCGAACGAATTTGGCGGCACGATACACACATCGGCCTGAAGATCGACGAACGACCGCGGGTCGAACGACTTCGGGTCGATGACGGTCGTGTTGATGTTGGTGAAGACCTTGAACTCGTCCGCGACTCGGATGTCGTACCCGTACGACGACAACCCGAAGGACACCACGTCGGTCCGCACTTGACTCTCGATGAACGGCTCGATCATGCCGGTCTGAGCCATCTCTTTGATCCACCGGTCGGACTTGATACTCATGATTCAGACTGCCGCCTCAGCCTCGGCGCCCGATTAAACGAACTCGAGACCGCGAAAGAAATAGCTCAATTCGAACGCCGCTGTCTCGGGCGCGTCGGACCCGTGCGTCGCGTTGCGCTCGATCGAACTGCCAAACTCGCGTCGCAACGTTCCTTGGTCCGCTTTGGCCGGATCCGTCGCCCCCATGAGCGCTCGCCACTTGCCGATGGCTCCAGGCGCGGCCAGGGCGAGGACCACCACCGGCCCGGACGACATGAACGTCGTCAAGTCGTCGAAGAATGGGCGTTCCTGATGCACGGCATAGAAGCCTTTCGCGTCACCCTTCGACAACCGGATCAGCCGCATCGCGGCAATCGTAAAACCGGCCGCTTCGATACGTTGCAGAATGGCCCCACTGTGTCCGGCCGCGACCGCGTCCGGCTTGATGATTGCAAACGTGCGTTCCATGACTCTTTGTCCACTCCGGTCCTGCGTGTCTACTACGGCTCAGCCCCCGCCCCGAAGGCCCGGCGGGCCAGGCGCGTCCAGCGCCCAACCCAGCCGAGCGGCTGACGTGGTAGTTCGGTGAAGCGAACTAGCGAAGATCGTCCATGACCTCGTCGAGCACTGACCGGGGCGGGCGCACCCGACGCTCCGGCAACGTGGCCAGCGGCTCGTCCACGAGATTCAGCGACGTCAGGAAGTCGTCGGCCATCGGATCGACGTAGATCAATCCGGTCGCGAACTCCCCCCGGGCATGCGTCTCGTGCAACGCCCGCAACGCCTGCATCTTGTCGGTCGGGTTGTAGCTCTCGTCCAGCTTACGGAGGTAGAGCCGCGACCCGTCGTGCATGGTCACTTCCTGGGTGGTGCCCGGTTCGTAGTCGATCGTGATGTCCTCGAAGAACGGCACGAACTCCAGTTCCTCCAGCGGATCATCATGGGACTTCACGTAGGCGTAGCTCTTTGTCG
The DNA here is from genome assembly GCA_963577695.1 of Vicinamibacteria bacterium. Taxonomy (GTDB): domain Bacteria; phylum Acidobacteriota; class Vicinamibacteria; order Vicinamibacterales; family UBA8438; genus UBA8438. The sequence continues at coordinate 7,393 of CAUZAY010000106.1, forward strand.
AACCTTCGTGGTCGTTGAACGTCACGCAGGGGGACAGCACGTCCAGCATCGCGGTGCCTCGATGACTGAGCGCCGCCTTCAGAATGGCGGTCAGCTGCTTCTTGTCACCGGAGAAGGACCTCGCCACGAACGTGGCGCCCAACTGGATCGCCAGCGCACACGTGTCGATGGGCGGCAGGTCGTTGACGACCCCGGTCTTCAGCGTCGACCCGACGTCAGCCGTCGGCGAAAACTGGCCTTTGGTCAGACCGTAGCAGCCGTTGTCTTCGATGATGTAGACAATCGGCAGGTTTCTGCGCATGAGGTGCACGAATTGGCCGATCCCGATGGCTCCCGTGTCACCGTCTCCGCTCACGCCGATGGCCACGAGCTGCTTATTGGCAAGCAGCGCGCCGGTGCCAATGGACGGCATGCGGCCGTGCACGGTGTTGAAGCCGTGAGACGACCCGAGAAAATACGCCGGGCTCTTGCTGGAGCACCCGATACCCGAGAGTTTCACCACCTGCGTCGGATCGACACCCATCGCAAAGCAGGCGTCGATGATGCGTTCCGAGATGGCGTTGTGCCCGCAGCCTGCGCAGAGGGTGGTCTTGCCGCCACGGTAGACGGGCAACTCAAGCCCGATTCGGTTGAGCTTGATTTTCTTGGGAGGCGGTGTCGCTGTAGCCACGATACGTCCTTCAGTTCGTCGTGCGTGTCCGTGCGTGTCAATGTCGCGCGGTGTGATTGCGGGTCAGCGCGGACACGGCCTACTCGCCTCCGACCCCGGCGTTGTGAGGCAACGGCCCGGCGGCCTCCGAGTGCTCCACCCGGTAGCCCTCCTGGATGAGCACGTCCTCGGTGATGCTCCGCGCGTCGATCGGCATGCCGGCGTAGTGCAAGACGCTGCGGAGCCGGCCGGTCAATTCCGCCCGAAGCTCGAGTCGCATCAGCGTCGACATCTGAGCGTCGCGGTTCTGCTCGACGACGTACACGCGATCGTGGCGCTCGATGAACGAGGCCAGCGCCGAACGAAATGGATACGCCCGCAAGCGGTAGTAGGACGTCTCCAGGTCCGCCTCGGCGGCAAGCTGGTCACGGCTCTCGATGATGGCCCAGTGGGTGGTGCCGTAGGCGATGATGCCAACACGCGCCTTGCGATTGATCTCCACGATCGGCGCCGGCATCCAGTTGCGAGCCGTCTCGAATTTGCGAGTCAGACGGTCGACATTCTGCTGATAGTCATCGGCCCGCTCGCTGTACTGGCCCCACTCGTTGTGACCGGACCCCCGGCAGAAATACGCCGGCATGTCCGTCCCCGGTATCGACCGGTATGGGATGCCGTCGCCATCGACGTCCCGGTAGCGGCCGAACCGGCCGATCCGCTCCAGCGTGTCCTGGTCCAGTACCTTGCCGCGATCGATCGGCTTCGTGGGGTACTCGAATGTCGGCGACATCCAGGTATTCATCCCCAAATCGAGGTCGCTCATGACGAACACGGGGGTCTGAAAACGCTCGGCCAGGTCGAAGGCGTTGATCGCCATCGAGTAGCACTCTTCGGGCGAGCAGGGGAACAGCAACGGGTGACGGCTGTCGCCGTGTGACAGAAATGCGGTCGACAAGATGTCTCCCTGCGCGGTGCGCGTCGGCAGACCGGTCGAGGGCCCCACCCGCTGGATGTCGAAGATCACGGCGGGCACTTCAGCGTAGTACCCCAACCCCGCGAATTCGCCCATCAGCGAGACGCCGGGACCTGAGGTCGCCGTCATTGATCGCGCGCCGGCCCAACCACTGCCGATAGCCATCCCAAGCGCCGCGATCTCGTCCTCCGCCTGCACGACGGCGAACGTTGCCTTCCCTGTCTCCTTGTCAACCCGATACTTGCGCAGATAGCTGATGAGCGTCTCGCACAGCGACGACGACGGGGTGATCGGATACCAGGTGACCACCGTCACCCCCGCCATCAGGCAGCCAATGGCGGCCGCCGCGTTCCCATCGACCAGGATGCGATCGCGGTTCTCATCCATCGGCTCGATACCATACGGATCGCGCTTTTCCAGGTGCTGCTCCGCAAACGCGAACCCCACGTCGAGCGCTTCGCGATTGATCGACACCACCTTCGGCTTGGAGCCGAACTGCCGGCGGAGCGCCACCTCCATCTGCTCGAGCCGCACGCCGAGCAGTTGCGACAGCACCCCGTCATAAATCATGTTGCGCACGCGACGGCGGAGCTTGACATCGCGAGACACCTGACCCACCAGGGTATCGAACGGCACCGGATAGAACACCAGGTCGTCACGCAACGCATCCAGCTTCAGTGGCTCGTCGTAGACCACCGCGGCGCCACTCTTGAGATTCAGCACGTCCTCCCGTGCTGTCTCTGGATTCAGCGCCACCAGAAAGTCGATCTCCGCCTTCCGCGCCATGTACCCGCGCTTGTTGGCGCGAATGGTGAACCATGTTGGCAGCCCGGCGATGTTCGAGGGGAACATGTTCTTCCCCGACACCGGCACACCCATCTGGAAAATTGACCGCAGCAGCACGAGGTTGGCGGTCTGGCTGCCAGAACCGTTGACGGTGGCGACTTGGATGCTGAAATCGTTGATGACCGGCGTGGTGAAGACTGCGGCTGGACGCTCAGCGACGGCTGCGTCGGACGGGGGCATGCAGATCCTCGATACGAGAGAGATAGGTCAGAGGGCCGCCAGAGACACCCACGTGTGTCGGCGACGGAGGCCCGGCAAACGGGCGCATTGTAGCACTGTCTGTTGTGTTTCTGGCAACGAAAGATACAATATTCTGTGGGTGCTAGCGTTCTTGGTCACACACCAGATTGGGTCCCGGCGGCCACTCCCACACCGTCCTCCGGCTTCAGCCGTGCCGCCACCGCGGCGCCAATCTCGGACGGGCTGTTGACAACCGTCACGCCCGCTGCGGACAACGCCGCCATCTTCTCGGCCGCGGTCCCTTGGCCGCCGGAGATAATCGCCCCCGCGTGCCCCATGCGCCGACCGGGCGGGGCGGTTTGACCGGCGATGAACCCGACGACCGGCTTCCGCACGGAGGCACGGATAAATGCCGCCGCATCCTCTTCCGCCGTCCCGCCGATTTCACCGATGAGCACGACCGCCTCGGTATCGTCATCAGCTTCGAACAACTCGAGCGCGTCGATGAAGCTGGTGCCGATGAGCGGGTCGCCGCCGATGCCGAGACAGGTCGTCTGCCCGAGACCAAGCCGCGTCAGCTGGTGGATCGCCTCGTAGGTCAACGTGCCGCTCTTTGACACTATGCCCACCCGCCCCTCGCGGCAAATGTGGCCCGGGATGATACCGGCCTTGGCCCGGTCAGGCGAGATGAGCCCGGGGCAATTCGGACCGATCAGCCGGCTCGTGCGACCATCGAGAAACGCCAGCGCCCGCATCATGTCCAGCGTGGGGATGCCTTCGGTGATGCAGACGATCAGGGCCACTCCGGCATCCGCCGCCTCCATGACGGCGTCGGCGGCCACGCTCGGCGGCACGAACAGGACCGACGCGTCGGCTCCGGTCGCTCGGACCGCGGACTCCACCGTGTTGAAGACGGGGAACCCGTCGTGTGTGCTGCCCCCCTTGCCTGGCGTGACCCCACCAACGACCGTCGTGCCGTAGTCCGCCGCCTGCCGGGCGTGAAACGTCCCTTCGCGCCCCGTCAGCCCCTGCACGAGCAACCGCGTACGCGCGTCGATCAGAATTGCCATCTAGTGTCCTGTCCTCACTACGCCCCGGCCGCGAGGCCGACGACCACGTCGGCTGCCTCGCCCATGCTGTCGGCGGTTGAACATTTCAACCCGCTCTCCTTGATCATCCGTTTCCCCTCGTCGACATTCGTTCCCTCCATCCGGATCACCACCGGCACGTCGACACCCAATTGTGTAACGGCCGCGATCACCCCTTCAGCCAGGATGTCGCACCGGAGGATGCCTCCGAAGATATTGATGAGGACAGCCTTTACCTTGGAATCGGACAACAAAATCTGAAACGCAGACTTGATCTGTTCCGCGCTGGCCCCGCCCCCCACGTCGAGAAAATTCGCCGGCTCGCCACCGGCCAGCTTGATGATGTCCATCGTGGCCATCGCCAACCCGGCCCCATTGACCATGCAGCCGATGGTGCCATCGAGGCGGATGTAGTTCAGCTCATGCTTCGACGCTTCGATCTCGAGCGGCTCTTCTTCCGCCAGATCGCGCAGGTCGGCCAGATCGGCATGGCGGAACGACGCGTTGTCGTCCAGCGTCACCTTGGCGTCGAGCGCCAGCACGTCTCCAGCCCCGGTCACTACGAGCGGGTTGATCTCGATCATCGACGCATCGACGGCCAGAAACGCCGCGTACACACGCTCCATCAGCGCCGCCGCCTTGCGCGCCGGGACCCCAGTCAAGCCGATCGCCTCGGCCAGACCCCGCGCCTGGAAGGCGGCCAGGCCGAGACCCGGATCGATGTGCACCTTGTGGATGAGTTCCGGGGTGTCGGCCGCCACCTGCTCGATGTCCATTCCGCCGGCGGCGCTCGCCATAAACAGGGGCTTCTGCTCCGCCCGATCGATGAGGAGCCCCAGATAGAGCTCCGTGGCGATGTCCAACCCCTCTTCGATCAGCACCCGGGATACGACACGGCCGGCGGGACCAGTCTGCACGGTCACCAGCGTCATCCCGATCATCTCGCCCGCAATGCGCGCTGCGGTCGCCGGGTCGTCGGCCACCTTGACCCCTCCGCCTTTCCCGCGACCACCGGCATGGATCTGCGCCTTGACGACGACCCGGCCGGCCCCCAGACGCTCCGTGGCCTCGGCCGCCTCCGCGGCTGAAAAGACCGGCGCGCCGCGTGGCGTGGTCACCCCGTAGCGGGTCAACAGTGCCTTCGCCTGATACTCGTGAATCTTCATGACCTCTTTCAGACGGGGCTACGCCCCGAGCCCCACGCGGCCGCTACGCGGGAACCCCAAGAGCCCCACTCCGCGGACCCGGGCCGCGCATTATCTCGCGCCCTGGCCTCTTCCTCTTCTTGAGGCCCACGCCCATACATGGAATCGGCAGCTTGCGCCTCGAGGTCAGATCCCCAGGATCCCGACCAGCTCGGTCACCGCGGCCGCCGACTTGTCGAGCGCCGACTGTTCATCGGGTTCCAGCGTGATTTCGATGACCTGTTCGGCGCCCCCGGCCCCCAATTTGACCGGCACGCCGACGAACAGATCCGTGATGCCGTATTCACCCTGCAGAAACACCGCACACGGCAGAATCTTCTTCTTGTCCTTCAGGATCGCCGCCACC
>CAUZAY010000107.1:0-12655 GCA_963577695.1 Vicinamibacteria bacterium
TCAGGCCGCGATGTCGGCCATGAGCGCCGAGGAGCGTTTGGTCGAGTTGGGCGAGCGGGCAATCGGACGATACGGGTGTTTCAGTTGTCATGAGATCAGCGGGTTCGAGGACACCCAGGCGATTGGCACGGAGCTGTCGGAGGAAGGCACCAAGCTGCTTCCGCAGTTCGACTTCGCGTTCATGCACGACATCCCGCACACCAAGCGCGACTGGATCAAGAACAAGCTCGAAGACCCGCGCATCTACGATACGAACCGAATGCTCCAGCCGCTCGAGAAGCTGAGAATGCCGGATTTCGGCTTCTCCGAGGACGAGGCCCGGTTGCTGACCACGGCGGTCATGAGCTTCCAGCGCGACATCCAACCGAAGCAGTCCCACGTACCCAGATCGGCGAGGAAGGACGCCATCATCGATGGCCGGACTCTGACACGGCGCCGGAACTGCGTGGCCTGTCACGAGATCGAAGGTGACGGTGGTGACTATCGGGACCTGGTCGAGGACCCGTCGCTGGCGCCGCCCCTGCTGACCCCGGAAGGGGCCAAGGTGCGATCAGATTGGCTCTTTGCATTCTTCCAAGGACCGATCACAATCCGTCCCTGGCTCGATGTGCGGATGCCGACCTTCGGCCTTGAAGACGATCACTGGAACGAAGTGCTCGACTACTTTGGGGCGGTGTCCGACTCGGTTGGGGCGTTCCAGACCCACGAAGCGGTGACTGACCGAGAGGTTCTCGACACCGGTGAAGAGCTGTTCGAGCTGCTTCGCTGTCAGCAATGCCATGTGCTCGACACGATTCCTGAAGGTGAGGACTTGTCAAACTTGGCTCCGGATCTTCGGATGGCGTCGGAGCGCTTGCAGCCGGATTGGATTGTCGATTGGCTGGTCAATCCACTGGCGATTCAGCCGGGCACTCGCATGCCGGGGTTCTTTACGGAGTTGCCAGGGTCGTTCTACCCGCAGTTCGAGCAGGACGGCGTTGCCCAGATCGAGGCGATTCGAGATCACCTGCTGACCTTCCGCGGCGGACCGAGTCCAGTGCGCGGGAATTGAGTTGTAATCCTCACTTAGAGCAAAATTCGGTTGTGTTGGTATCCGTGGGGCAAGGCTTTATCCTTGCCTCGCAGGCCTGAAGGCTTGCGCCACAGAACCAACCCAAGTGAGCTCTGGGTTTAGGTGATCGTGTCGCTGCTGGTGATGGTGGCGCCGGCTGCGCGCATCGCGGCATTGCTTAGACGGGGCTGCGCCCCGACCCCACAGCGATCGCTTCGCGGGGACCCCGAATGCCCCACTCCGCGACCGCTGGGCGCGCATTGTCGCGCGCCCTGACCGTCAGGTGATAATTGCGCTGGTGGCGAGTGTCGCGCCAGCTGAGCGCATCTCTTCGATGGCTCGTGGGCCGTCGCCAACTCTTTGTTCGACGGCGGCGATAGCGTCGGCCATTACCGTGACTTCGAAACCCCGTCGCAGGGCATCAAGCACCGACGCCCGGACGCAGTAGTCGGTGGCGAGTCCGCCGATCACGAGGTGCGTGACACCGCGCCGCGCGAGGTCGTCTGCCAGCGTTGTCCCATTTCCGTCGTCAAGACACCCGTCGAACGCGCTGTAGCCGTCGCTGTCAACCAGTGTGCCCTTGTTGACGATGACCGTGTCGGTTGGTCGTCGCAGGTCGGGGTGAAACCGCGCGCCGGCGGTGCCGGCGACACAGTGGACCGGCCATGGGCCGCGTGGCTGGAAATGGTGGGAGTCCGCTGGATGCCAGTCGCGCGTGGCGTAGCACGTCAGACCCCGTTCGGCCGCTACGGCCAGAACCCGATTGAGCACGGGCACGACAGCCTCGCCACCGGGCACCGCGAGCGCGCCTCCCGCGCAGAAGTCTTGCTGCGTGTCGACGACCAGGATCGCCGTGGTCCGGACGTCGTGTAGGTTAGGTGCAGCGCCGGACAGCAGCGTCATCGATGATACATTACCACCCGTCCGATGCCCGGAGCCCTGTCGACGGATCTCTACGAATTGACGATGGCGGCCGGCTATCATGCCGCCGGCAACGACGCGCAGGCGTCGTTCGAGTTGTTCGTACGCGAACTGCCGGCGGGTCGATCCTGCCTGGTGGCGGCCGGCCTGGAGCAGGCCCTGGGATTCCTCGCGGCCTGGCAATTTACCCCAGACGACATCAGCTATCTTCGTTCGCTTCCTGAGTTGTCGGGAGCCTCCTCGGACTTTTTCGACACTTACCTGCCGGGTCTGCGGTTTACGGGTGATGTCTGGGCGATGCCCGAGGGGGTCCCGGTGTTCGCCGGCGAGCCGATATTGCGGGTGACCGCGCCGCTGGCCGAAGCGCAGTTGGTCGAGACGGCGCTCCTCTCCATCGTCTTGTTCCAGACGTTGGTGGCGAGCAAAGCGGCGCGAGTGGTCCAGGCGGCGGCAGGGCGGCCGGTCATTGAGTTCGGTGGGCGCCGGGCCCACGGTCCGGAGGCGGCCGTCCACGCCGCACGGGCCGCCTACCTGGCTGGATGCCAGGCCACGTCCAATGTGGAGGCGGGTTCCCGGTTCGGTATCCCGGTCTCCGGCACCATGGCGCATTCCTGGGTGATGGCGCACGCGGACGAGTTGACCGCGTTTACGCGCTACACCGCGGTTCACGGCGCGAGGTCGGTGCTGCTGATCGACACCTACGATACGGTGGCCGCCGCACGGCTGATCGTGGGGGCCGGGCTGCGACCGGCTGCGGTGCGGGTAGACAGCGGTGATCTGGCTGGCCTCAGTGCGGCGGTGCGAGCGGTGCTCGACGCCGGTTCGCTCCAGGAGACGAAAATTCTGGTCAGCGGCGATCTGGACGAACACCGGGTCGCGGCGCTGATCGCCTCTCGGGCGCCGATCGACGGCTTCGGGGTGGGCACCGCGGTGACCACGTCGGCCGACGCGCCGTCGCTCAGTGGGGTCTACAAGTTGGTCGCCATCGCGCGAGAGAGCGGCATGTCGCCGGTGGCGAAGTTGAGCCCTGGAAAACGCACGTTGCCGGGCGAGAAGCAGGTATGGAGGGTCGCCCGAGCGGGCGAGGCGCTGCGAGACGTGGTCGGGACGGCCGACGAGTCGGGACCTCCGGACGGCATGCCGTTGCTGCGGCACGTGATACGGCGCGGCGTGCCGATGGAGACGCCGCCGCGACTCGACGCCATCCGCGACCGGTGTCGAGCCTCGGTGGCGTCTCTGCCCGCCGGGGTACGCCGGCTCACCGACGCCGAACGGTTCCCAGTCGATCTTTCCACTGATCTGGATCGGCTGTCTCGTCGGGTCGGTGACCCCGAAGACCACTCAGCCTAGACCTTCCTACGCACCCCGGTCCCCGCGATACCGCACGCCCCCGCCGGTCTTCAGACCCGCCAATCGCCGCGACACCCTCGTCCTCAGCGACCCGCCAGCCGTTGGTCGATCGCGTCGAGCACCGCCTCCGCCCTGCCCCGAAGGATAAGGTCGACGCCGTCGGAGAGCTGGGTGGCGTCTGGATTGATCTCCACCGTGAACGCCCCTCGGTGCCGCGCCTGCTGAACGAGTCCCGCGGCCGGATAGACAAGCGACGAAGTCCCGATGGTCAGAAACAGATCGCAGGCCGTGGCGTTGTCGCTGCGCGAGAGCACCGAGGCATCGATCCCCTCGCCAAACCAGACCACGCCCGGGCGTAGCGGACCGTCACAGTGCGGGCAGGGTGGCGGCAGTGTGGCGAACGGGACGGTTCGGTCCATCCATCGGTGTGGCGAACCTGCGCAGTCGTACCAGCAGCCGACCTCCCACAGTGAGCCGTGGAACCGAATCACACCATCCGCGCCGGCGCGCTCGTGCAACCCGTCGACGTTCTGAGTAATCACTCGACAATCGGGATAGCGCCGGCTCCAGTCGGCGATGACCGTATGGGCTCGATTCGGCTCGCAGGCCGCGATGAGCTGACGTCGCCAGTCGTACCACTCCCACACCAGCGCGGGGTCCTTCGCGAACGCCTCCGGGGTAGCCAGCGTCTCCGGTCGATGGCGTTTCCACAGACCGTCCGGCCCACGGAAGGTCGGCACCCCGCTGGCGGCCGACACGCCCGCGCCGGTCAGGATCGTCGTCCTTCCCTCGGCTCGAAGTCGGTCGGCCACGATGGCCAGTTCTGCGTCCGTGCACATCGGCGCATTGTAGAGGCGAAGTTTGGTCGAGCACCCTCTGAACCGGCGGCACGCACCTCGCTCCGCGAACCGGATCGACGAGGCGGTCTCACTCGTGTCGGCCGGATAGGCACTCCGCGCGGGCTAACGGGTCGCCCTGTTCCACCGTCCGGTGCAAAAGCGGGCGGTGATTCAGCGCATGCTGCAGCACCGCGGAATTCCGTTTAACCTGCTTGAGGCCCGTCCCGCGCGCGCGGTCTCTAAGACGCCATGGGATGTACGGCCTCCTCCTTGTATGTCTGTGGCACCTCCAGGTCCGGCATCGGGGCGGCAGCGAACAATCGCTGGACCGGTTTGGCCAGCAAGCGGGCCCAGCCGGTCGCGCGCGACTCCCGCGCGCTGTCGGCGGCCAGGCCGGTGCCGCCGTACATCTGACGATAGAGCTTCGACATCAGCACAAACGTCAGCCGATTCCGGAGTCCGGACACCTCGGCCGAGCGTTTCCAGGCCTCCCTGACCTCGTAGAACTCACTCCACACTTGTTGGGTGCGCCGCCGAATCTCCTCGGCACTCATCGACGGGTGCGCGGTGAACAACCTGGGGCGCTCTGCTTTCGTCATCAGCCAGTATCGGGACATCGGGATCCCGTTCACGGTTGGAGAGTCGTCGGGGAGGTCACGTTCCCACCGCTCGAAGTCGATCGTGCCCGGCATCGGGGTGAGCGTCAGGAACTGGGCGAAGTCGAGTCGGCTGCGCTTGGCCAGCGCGACCGTGTAGTCAAACGTGCCCGCTTGATCGCTCGGCAGCCCAAAAATGAACGAGCCGAGCACGTGAACGCCGTGCTCGCGGAACCGCCGCAGACGCGTGACGAGCGCCTCGCCGGAGACGTTGAATCCTTTGTGGACGTCCTTCAGGCCGTCCGGCGTGACGGCTTCTATGCCGATCAGCGCGCCCCGGATTCCCGCTTTGACCATCGCGTCCAGGAACGCGGGGTCTTCGGCCGCCTCCATCGTGATCTGTGTGAAAAAGATGAGATCTTTCGGCAACTCGGCCATGCGCGCCATGAGCTCGAATCGTTCGGCGCGTGTGGCTGTCAGCTGTTCGAGCCGGGTAGGGTCTTGCCGCCGGGCCGCCTGCGCGAGGTCTTCCTCGGTCACTGGATAGAAGTTGTCGTCGGCCAGCGCGATGAAGCGGAACCCCAACCTGCGTAAGGCGACGATTTCCTCGATGACCGTATCCGCGGCGCGCTGCCGCGGCTCCTGTCCGTCGGTCCGCCAGACCGAGCAGAACGAACAGTGCTTCGGGCAGCCGCGCACCGTTTGGACAGACGCCCAGGCATACCGGTCGCGGTCGATCAGATCCCAGCGCGCCGGTTGCATCGAGTCGGCGTCGAGACGACCGCCTTCATATCGCGGCCGGGGCGCGCCGTTGGCGCAATCCCTCACCACGTCGCCCCATGCGACGTCCCCGTCCCCGAGGACCACGGCGTGGGCGCCGCCGATGTCGGCCGCCTCCTCAGGATAGAGCGTGGCGTGCACGCCGCCGTAGACGACCCAGGCGCCTCGGTCTCGGGCAATCTGGCCGATTTCGTACCCGCGACGGGCGTTGCCTGTCTGGATCGAGATCCCGACGACGTCGCCTTGCCCGATGCCGGTCGGGTCGAACGGATCCAGCGTCTCGTCGACCAGCACGGGGTCTCCCCACTGGGACGGTGTCGCGGCAGCGAGAACGAACAACCATCTGGGCGTGATGACGGCGACGCCGAACGTCTGATTACTCGGGTTCACGAGATGTACTTTCACTAGACAGACTCCTCTGGGTGTGGGTCAGCACAACGATGGCCGGACAGCGCGTGTGTCGCCGGGCGTGATGCGCCGCAGACGGTGGTTGGGAATGGCTACGGGTCGCCGGTGAATGCGCGGCCGAGGGTGAGGCCGAATCGCTTGAAGGCGTCGCCCGTGGACTGGCCGGCCTGGGCGGTCTTGCTGTCGAGTGTCTTGCCGCCCTCAGCCAGCTGCCGCCAGAGGCTCGGCGCCGATGGGAGACCTGGGACGTTGACCACCGTGGTCATCGGCGAGGGGGCGACCGGCCGCGATGTGAGCGGACGCGGTGGGGCCCACCCGGTGGCGCCGGGAGTCGCGTCCGTGAGCAGTACCGGAACGATGGCGCCAGTGAGCGCCGCTCGCGGCGTCAGCGGGGTCGACCGAAGAATCGCGGAAGTCTGGACCGTCGGCAGCGGTTCGGACGGGCCCACCTCGGAAGCGGTGACCTCGGGCCTTCCTGCTGCCGGTCGGGCGGGTGGCGTCGCGGTCACGTCAGGCCGCTTTGAGCGGCTCACAGTTAAAGCCCCCGACTTTGCCGGGGGATACCTACTCAATGGTCATTTTAACATGAGGAAGCACGCGAGCGACTGAGATCTCGCCGCTCGCATCTTTCTGGAGGCAGATCCGCAGTGTCTGATGCACGCTGCGAGACGATAGGACGCATTCAGGACGCATTACAGAGTCCCCGGGGAGCAGGTCCCCCACGGACGGGGAGTATCTCTACTTCACCTGGTAGGACGATCAGGGCGACATCTGGGTGATGGATGTGGTCCAGAACGAGCAGTCGATCCCCTGCCTGGTAATCGAGTACTAAGCCTACCTAGAAAGGTTCACCGTCTCACGGCATTTCACCGGGCCGGCGGCGCGAACCTCGACCCGCGAACCGTAGAGACGAGGCGACCAAGGCGAACCGACGAAGGAGTCGTAGGCTCGCAAGAGCGCGCGGGCGCGGAGTTTCGCCACTGGCGCAACGCAATAGGCTGTCGCTCGCTTTTCCCTCCGGCGGTTGGACCCGGCAACCTGTTAGCCCGTGCGGAGTGCTTGCTCGGCCGAGACGAGTGAGACCGCCTCGTCGATCGGGTTTGCGGGTCGAGGTGCGCGGCGCCGGCCCTTCCACAACCCAGATGCCGCCCCGGGGTCACACCCATGGTGTAGTACGATCCGGCTTCGGATTGAGGGGTGCGAGCCGGGCCGGCCGTGCCGAGCTGGAGCAGAGCCATGCGTATCGCGATCGGGTCGGACCACGCCGGATTTCATCTCAAGGAGAGCCTACTGGGCGTCCTGCGGGACGGCGGGCACGAGGTGGTGGACGTGGGGACCGATAGCGAACAAGCCGTCGACTACCCGGACTTCACCGAGGCGGTCGCCGTCGCGGTGCGCCGACGCGAGGTCGATCGTGGCGTGATGATTTGCGGTAGTGGTGTCGGCGCAAGCGTGGCGGCGAACAAGGTGCAGGGCATACGGGCCGCGGTCTGCCACGACAGCTATTCCGCGCACCAGGGGGTCGAGCATGACGACATGAATGTGCTCGTGCTGGGGGCTCGCATCATCGGGGCGTCGCTGGCCACGGAACTCGTCAACGCGTTTCTCGCCGCGAAGTTCTCTGGTGACGAACGACATCTTCGCCGTATGGCCAAGGTCGCGCGGCTCGAGGCGCGGGACTGGTCCGACACGACGGGCGGTGCGCGCTGACGGGGGAGCCGGACCGCTGGCGGCTCGGGCCGTCGCTCGATGCCGCGCTCGACGTCGAGACAGGGGCTTGGGACAGCGATGACCGCGTGGGTCGGTTCTGGGCCAAGGACGCCAGTCTGTGGACCGGCGCTGACGAGTCGCGGTGGCTGGGGTGGCTGGATCTCGTGGCCGACCCGCCGGCAATCGACGCGCTGGCGGAGCTGGCGAGCCAGATTCGCGCGGACGGCATCACCGATCTGCTGCTGCTCGGCATGGGTGGATCCAGTCTCGCGCCCGAGGTGCTGAGCCGCGTGCTGCCGGCCTCCGATGGCGCACCAACGCTGCACGTGCTCGACTCGACCGACCCGGCGCAGGTGTGGCGCATCGGGTCGGGTCTGGACCTGTCTCGGACGGCGTGCATCGTGTCGAGCAAGTCGGGGACGACGTTAGAGCCGACGATCCTCACCGAGTATTTCATCGACCAAATCGCGCGCCTGGTGGGTCCTGATCAGGTTGGGTCGAGGTTCCTGGCGATCACGGATCCCGGCTCGACGCTGGACACGTTCGCTCGCGCGCGACACTTTCGCGCCGTATGGCCCGGTGTGCCGTCGGTGGGAGGGCGGTTCTCGGCGCTCTCGAACTTCGGGCTGGTCCCATCCGCCCTCTGCGGTCTTGACGTGGGATCGCTGCTCGACCGGGCCCGCCTCATGGCCGCCCGATGCGGGGCGGAGGTGCACGCCGGTCAGAATCCCGGCGTGCGGTTGGGGCTTGTCCTCGGAGTGGCCGCCGCGGCGGGTCGTGACAAGGTCACGTTGCTGCTGTCCCCGGCCCTCGCCCCGCTGGGCGGCTGGTTGGAACAGTTGTTGGCGGAGTCGACCGGCAAGAACGGTCTGGGAGTGATTCCCATCGTCGACGAATCCTTGGGCGCCCCGGGAGACTACGGTGCGGACCGGCTGTTCGTCGTGATGCGTCTGGCCGGGGAGTCGGACCCGGCGCTCGATGCTCTCAAGGGTATGGCCGCCGGTGGGCATCCGGTGGTGGAGCTTGGTCTCGAAGACCGGCACGATGTAGGCGCGGAGTTCGTCCGGTGGGAAGTGGCCACCGCGGTGTGTGGAGCCGTCCTGGGTGTCAATCCCTTCGACCAGCCAGACGTGGAAGCCAGCAAGGTGGCCACGCGGGAGTTGTCCGCGGCCTACGAGCGGGCCGGCGCCTTCCCGCCCGAGACCCCGGTGGCGGTAGACGACGGCTTGACGCTGTATGCGGATGCCGACACCGTGGAGGCCCTCCGAGAGGGCGTGGGCCCGGATGGCGGCTTAGGGGAGTTGCTCGCGGCCCACGTCGGTCGTCTGCGGGAGGGCGACTACCTGGCGCTGCTCGCCTATCTGGAGATGAGCCCGGAACACGCGGCCGTCCTCCAGCGCATACGCCACGCTGTTCGAGCGGCCTATGGCGTGGCCACCAGCGTCGGCTTTGGTCCGCGGTTCCTGCACTCGACGGGGCAGGCCTTCAAGGGCGGTCCGGACACCGGAGTCTTTGTGCAGATCACGGCCGACGACCCCTGCGACCTGCCGATTCCGGGCCGACGGTACACGTTTGGGGCCGTGAAGACCGCGCAGGCGCTGGGCGATTTGCGTGTGCTCGTCGAGCGCCGTCGCCGTGCGGTGCGCGTGCACCTCGGCCATGACGTCGTCGGTGGTCTCGACCGGCTCGAGCAACTGATGTGCGGGATGCCGCGATGACCCGACCCCTTGTTCGGTGGGCGCCTGGCGCCGAGCTACTCGCCCGTCCAGACCGGGGCGCGCTTTTCCATGAAGGCCGCCACCGCCCCCCGAAAGTCCTGGCTGGTGTAGCAGGCGGTCACCAGGTCGTCGCCCGCGTCGGCGGCGCCCCGACGGTGCGCTTGCAGTCTGCGCACCATTTCTTTGGTGGCGGTGATGGTCAGCGGGGCGTTGGACGCGATCCTGGCCGCTGTCTCCGCGACAGTGCGGTCCAGCGCCTCCGCGTCGACCACCTGGGTGGCCAGGCCGGCCACCAGCGCCTCCTGGGCGTCGAGCAGACGGGCGGTGAACATCAGGTCCTTCAGCCTCGCGGGTCCCACGAGGTCCAAGAGACGCGAGCAGTTGGCGGCCGAGAGACAGTTACCCAGTGTGCGGGCGACAGGCACGCCGAACCGGGCTTCCGGGCCGCAGATGCGGAGGTCGCACGCCATCGCGATGACACACCCGCCACCCACGGCCACGCCGTTGACCCGCGCGATCGTCGGTTTCGCGACCCGCTCGAGGCGACTGATGACGCGGTCGAGTCGTGTCTCGTACGCGAGCGCGTCTTCGCGGGTGCGGAGGTCGTGAAACTGACTGATGTCGGTGCCGGCGACGAAGGCGCCGTCGTCGACGCCGCGAAGCACGAACACCCGCACGGTGGGGTCCGCGTCAACCCTCTCGCAGGCCTCCAGCAGGGCGTCGTACATGGCCCACGTCATGGCATTCCTGGCCTCGGGGCGGTTGAACGTGAGGACGGCCGTCGGGCCGTCGATGGCGAACAAGGTGTGGGACGTGGACACGGGTGATTTCTCCTGATCGGTCGTAGTCGCACCTGTTGGTCCAGGTGGCGGTGGTAACAGCGGTGACACACACACACGCACTCGACGGCATCCGGGTTCTTGACGTGACGCAGGTCATGGCCGGGCCGTTCTGCGCAATGCTACTGTGCGACATGGGCGCCGATGTAATCAAGGTGGAGCCGCCCGGTGGCGACTCTACCCGTCGGATGCCAGGCGCCGTGGGGACCGACAGCCCCAGCTTCAACGCGGTGAACCGTGGCAAGCGCGGGGTGGTAATCGATCTCAAGCACCCGGCCGGCCGGGCCGCCGTCCGTCGACTGGCGTTCGCCTCCGATGTCCTGGTGGAGAACTACCGACCCGGAGTGATGGCGAAGTTCGGGCTGGGCTACGAAGAACTGGCCCGAGAGCATCCGGGGCTGATCTATGCCTCGATCTCGGGCTACGGGCAGACCGGCCCAGCGTCGGGGAAGGGCGGGTTCGACCTCGTGGCGCAGGGCGTATCCGGTCTGATGTCCATCACCGGCGAAGCGGGTCGGCCCCCGGTGAAGGTGGGTGTGCCGATTACTGACCTGGGAGCGGGGCTGTTCGCGGTCACCGGTATCCTCTCGGCGCTGCTCGCCAGGGCCCGCACCGGTCGCGGTCAGCGCGTCGACACCTCGTTGGTCGACGCCGGGGTGGCGCTGTCGGTGTGGGAGGCTACACAGTATTTCTCCGGACGCGGCGTGCCGGAGCCACTCGGGTCGGCGCACCGCATGAACGCGCCGTATCAGGCCATTCGCTGTGCCGATGGATACATCACGGTGGGGGCTGCCAATGATCGCACGTTTCAAGGTCTGTGCGACGCGCTCGAGCATCCCGAGTGGGCGAAGGAGACCGACTTCGCCGACAATGCGGGTCGTGTCGCGCATCGGGCGCGGCTGGCGGCGCGTATCGAGGCAGTCATGACGGGCGAGCCGCGTGACCACTGGCTGGCCCTGCTCGAGACCCACGGCGTGCCGTGCGGACCGATCAACACCTACGCCGACGTCATGAAGGACCCGCACATCCAGGCGCGTGAGCTGGTGGTCGACACCGACCACCCGACGCTGGGGCGGATCAAGACGTTGGGAACACCGGTGAAATTGTCAGATACGCCGCTGACCCCGGGCCGCCCGGCGCCGATGCTGGGTCAGCACACTGACGAAGTACTGCGTGAGATTGGGTTGACGGCTCAGGAGATCGCCAAGGTGCGCGGGTCCTGACGAACGGGAGGCACATGACAGAACGAGCGTATCGAGTCGCGTTGATTCCGGGCGACGGCATCGGCCAGGAAGTGGTGCCGGCGGCTCGGTTGGTGATCGACGCCGTGGGACAGCGATTCAAGTTTTCGTGCGAGTGGACGGACTTTGACTGGTCGTGCGAACTGCACGCGGGCACTGGCAGCATGACCGGTGGTTGCTCCATCGAGGAACTGGCCGATCAGGACGCCATCTTTCTCGGGGCGATCGGCTACCCGGGGGTGCCCGATCACGTGTCGTTGTGGGGACTCCTGATTCCCATCCGGCGACGATTTGCCCAGTACGTCAACTTGCGGCCGGTCCGTCTGCTACCTGGCGTGCGCACGCCCCTCGCCGATCGCGGCCCAGAGGACATCGACTTTCTCATCGTCCGCGAGAACAACGAGGGCGAGTACTCGGAGATTGGCGGACGCCTGTATGAGGGTACGCCGGCGGAACTGGCGGTGCAGCAGTCGGTGTTCACTCGGGTGGGTGTCGACCGCGTCCTGCGATACGCGTTCGAGCTGGCGCGCACACGCGAGGCCAAACACCTCACGTCGGCCACGAAGTCGAACGGCATCATCCACACCATGCCCTTCTGGGACGAACGGTTCCAGGCGATGGCGGCGGAGTATCCGGATGTGCGGACCGACCAGTTCCACATCGACATTCTGTCGGCGCATCTCGTCCAGCATCCCGACTGGTTCGATGTGATCGTGGCCAGCAATCTGTTCGGCGACATTCTCTCGGATCTCGGCCCGGCCATTGCCGGGTCGATCGGTCTTGCGCCGGGCGCCAATCTGAATCCGGAGCGCGAGCACCCGTCGATGTTCGAACCGGTGCATGGCTCGGCGCCGGATATCGCTGGCCAGGGCCTCGCCAACCCGATCGCGCAAATTTTGACGGGCGCGATGATGTTGGAACACCTTGGCGAAAAAACCGCGGCCGCCGCCGTGGTGACGGCGGTGGAACAGGTGCTGGCGGCGGGAGAGACGCGAACCGGCGATCTCGGCGGCGCCGCCACGACGGCCGAGATGACCGATGCAGTCATCTCTGCGGTCACCTAGGGCACTAGCCCCGACAGACAGTGAGATCGGGATTCGTGACGAGGTCACCCGGTTAGCCCGCGCGAAGCGCCCTTGGGACAAGGCGAGGACAGTTTGGCTCGTCGACCGGCTCACGGATCGAGATGCCGCTCCCCTCAC
>CAUZAY010000108.1:0-12645 GCA_963577695.1 Vicinamibacteria bacterium
CTCGTCGAGCAGCGCCCGTTGGGACTTCACCATGTCCGTCACGGTGATGACCGGGAAGTCGGACCCGTACGGGCGACCGGTGACGGGATTGCGGGACGAAGGTCCGGTGGTGCCTCGGCACCCTCCGAGCAGGTTCGGGCTGATGATGAAGAACCGGTCGGTATCGAACGCCTTGCCGGGGCCGATCATCCCGTCCCACCACCCCAGGCCTCGACCACGTTCCGCGTCTCGTTCTTCGGCCCGAAATCCGTCTCGCGTGTTCCCGGCGTCCAGGGCAGCGGTGTAGCCCGCCGCGTGCGCGTCACCGCTCAACGCGTGGCACACCAGGATGACGTTGTCACGTGCGGGGGACAGCCTCCCGTAGGTCTCGTAGGCGATACGGACGTGCGGCAGTTCCCGACCGCAGTCGAGCGACAGCGGCCGCGGCAACTCGAGGAACCGGGTCTCGACAGTGCCCAGGGAGCCGGTGGCGGCGTCGGGGGTCGGCGCTGTCATCGGGCGATCATATCGCTGCAAGGTGCTTCATCCCGTTGTATGCTTTCTGAGCTTGAAAGGCCCATTCCGATTCACACCATCATCCGTCACGTCACAAGGAGACCACTATGGGCGAATCCGCCGTGAACAATGGAGTCAATGTCGATGCACTGCTGGCCGCGCGGGCGGCGCTGACCGAGGCGCCCGCAGCCGCCAAGTTCAAGTGGCGGGCATCCTGCAAGTGGCGGAACGGCACCCACAGTACGTCGTCTGTTCAGGGTTTCCACGGCCTCGGTGAAGAGCAGAACCACAAGACAGAATTCTCGTTCGACGCCGACCACCCCGAGGTCTTCGCCTCAGAGGATCTTGGTGCGACGCCCATCGAGCTTGTGCTCGTTGGTCTGGCAAGCTGCTTGACGGCCGGAGTCGCCGCGGTCGCGCAGAATCGAGGCATCCAGCTCAACTCGGTCGAGGCCAAGCTCGAGGGCGACATGGACATCCAGGGCATCCTCGGAATCGACAGCGACGTGCGCAACGGGTACGACGATATCAGGGTCAGCTTCGACATCGATGCGGACGCGTCGCTAGAGGACATCGAGGCGCTCGTGGCGCAGTCGCAGAAGCGCTCGGCCGTGTATGACGTTGTGACCAACCCCACCAACGTGACCGTCGCGGTCAACAAGACCACCGCGGCATAGCGCTCGGGAGACGAGTCATCGAACAGGTCACCACCGTCGTCATCGGGGCCGGTCACGCCGGGCTCGCGACGAGCCGGTGTCTCGCCGAGCGGGCGATCGACCACATCGTCTTGGAACGGGGCGAGGTCGCCAACTCGTGGCGTCGGGAGCGGTGGAACTCTCTGCGGCTCCTGACGCCCAACTGGCAGACCCGACTCCCCGGGCATCGATACGAAGGTGCCGACCCGGACGGCTTCATGACGGCGGCCGAGGTGGTCGCGTTCATCTCCGACTTCGCCGTGGCCGCCGAGGCGCCGGTGCGGACCCACACGACGGTCACCTCGGTGCGGCAGACCGATGGCGGCTATCACGTTGCCACCGATCAGGGCGACCTGGGCTGTCGGTCTGTGGTCCTGGCGAGCGGAGCCTGCAACGTGCCAAATGTGCCACCGCTGCGCCGATCCGTGCCCGCGTCCATCACGTGCCTCACGACGATGGACTACCGCGAGCCAGGTCAGCTATCGGACGGCGGGGTGCTCGTGGTCGGCGCCTCTGCGACTGGCGTGCAGTTGGCCGACGAGATTCACCGCTCCGGTCGACGCGTAACGCTCTCGGTGGGTGAGCACGTGCGGCTACCGAGGACCTATCGCGGCCGCGATATCTTGTGGTGGATGGACGCCTCCGGCGTCTGGAACGAGCGCTACGACGAAATCGACGATCTCACACGCGCTCGTGGTTTGCCATCGCCGCAACTGGTCGGCACCCCCGAACGCACGACGCTGGACCTCAACGCTTTGACCGACGCCGGTGTGGAGTTGGTGGGCCGATGGGGTGCGATCCGAGATGGCAAAGCGCTCTTCTCGGGAGGGCTGCGCAATCAGTTCGCCCTGGCCGACCTCAAGATGAACCGACTGCTCGAGACGTTCGACGAGTGGGCGCGCGATCATGGCGGCAATGCCGACACCCAGCCTCCCGAGCGTTTTGAGGCGACGCGCGTGCCAGCGTCGTCACGGCTCGAACTGGACCTGACCAGCGGCACGATCAGCACGATCGTGTGGGCGACCGGTTTTCGCCCGGACTACAGCTGGCTCGACGTGGCGGTGCTCGATCGAAAGGGGCGCTTGCGCCACGATGGCGGCGTGGTCGACGCCCCGGGTCTCTACGCCATCGGTCTCCCGGTGCTCCGGCGTCGCAAGTCCAGTTTCATCCACGGCGCCGAAGATGATGCGCGCGACGTGATCGAGCACCTCGCCGGCTACCTGGCCGGCTAGTCAGCGTGGGAGACCCCCCGGCTGTGCCGGAGTGCTTGCGCGATTCGCTGTTGGTGATGTGGACGTATCCCCTTGCAAGAAAATGCGGTTATGCCAGAGCAGACGTCACCGGCGCCATTTTGGGCTGCAACCTATTGCACCGTCACGTCTTAACGTCCATGACCCACAGCGAATGGCGCAAGCACCGACCGGTTACAGGGCAACTAGGGCAGAGCGAACACGAACAGGTTGTTCGCGGTGCCGGGCACGAGCTCCGGGGTCAGCCGCATATTGTCGCGTGAGCTCAGAGATGACCCGGTGCTGGCCACGACATATTGAGTGCCGTCCACGGCGTAGGTGATCGGAAACCCGGTGACGGACGACCCGAGGTTGATCTCCCACAACACGTCGCCATTGTTCTGGTCGAACGCTCGGAACCGGCCGTTACCGTCGCCACCGAAGATCAACCCACCCCCGGTCGCCACGAGTGAGGTCGTCCCCGCTCTCTGCTCGTAGACCCAGTCGATCTTGCCGGTCTCGGCCGAAATCGCCTGCACGGTCCCGACTTGGTCGGTACCAGGGGCAATCTGGTCGCGCTTGGCCAGCGCATACAGCGTCACGCCGCCTTCGGTCGTGGCCAGCATCCGCGCACAGGCGTTGCGCAGCGGGTAATACATCATGTTGGTCAGGGGGCTGTAGGCGCCCGCTTCCCAGTCCTTGCCGCCAGTGACGAACGTAGGACAGATCAACACCTCGTCGCCCTCGCGCTCGAAGACCAGCTCTCCGTTCAACGACACCGCCCCGGTCGCCCCATCAATATTGGTGATGACGTTCTGCGCGACAGTCGGCGTGGCCCACAGGAATTCGCCGGTGGCGCGGTCGAGAGTGTAGACGATGCCAGTCTTCCCCGGAATGCCGGTCATCACTTTCCGCACCTCACCGGACCGCAGCCGCGGGTTGATCCACGGCACTGTCGCCGGGTCGGGAGCCACCACGGTGTCGAGCAGCAGCCGCTCGAAGGGGTGGTCGAGATCCCAGTGGTCGTTCATGTGCTGGTAGTGCCAGACGATCTCCCCCGTGTCGGCATCCAACGCCAGCGTCGAGTTGTGATACAGGTGGGTCTTGTCTGTGCCCCCGAGCAAGAACTTCGGGGCCGGTGAGGTGACCGAGGTCCCGACGTAGACCATGTTCAGCTCGGGGTCGAAGCTCGGCACCATCCAGGCGCCCACATGCCGCCGCTCCTCGAACGGCACATTGCCCCACGTCTCGTCGCCCGGCTCACCCGGTCCCGGTATCAGGCGCCGCCGCCACAGCTCCTGCCCATTCGTCGCGTCGTGCGCCACCACGACGCAGGCGTTCGGTCCGCCTTTCGGCGCACAGCTGCGACCGGAGACGACCTTCCCATTCGCCACGATGGGACCCGACGTTTGATTGGCGGGGTTCACCTGGTAGTCGAGAATCTGAGTCTCCCAGACCAGCTCGCCGGTCTCGGCATCCAGGGCAAAGACGAAGTCGTCGGCGCTGGTATCGATGATGAAGTTGCCGTAGATCGCCAGGTTGCGGTTGGTGTCGATCAGGCTCCCGATCATGTAGTCGGCCAGGTCGTCCGGACGGTCACGGCGATACTCCCAGAGGAGATCGCCGGTGGTCGCGTCAATGGCCTGGATGACGTCACGAGGGTTCGGCATGTACATCACGCCGTTGTAGACGAGCGGAGTGCCCTGCTGGAGGCTGCCGGCGCCCAGCGCACGCGTCCACACCATCCGGATGTCGTCGACGTTGCCGCGATCGATCTGATCCAGCGGGCTGTATCCCCAGCTGTCCAGTGTCCGACGCCACATGAGCCAATCGTCAGGATCCGGGTTCTGCAGCACGGCGTCAGTCACCGGCACGAACTCCGACGCTGGCTGAGCGAGTACGGCGTCGACACCCGCGATGAACGGAAACGCCGCAACTGTGAAAACCACCGCGACTGCCTCACGGCCAGCTGTACGCATCGTTGCTCCTTGCCCCTTCTCCGAGTGGACGGGTCGTCTCCGTGGCTGTCAGACTACCCCACACGCGCCCAGGCGACGACGTATCGTCACACGCGCGACACGGCCACTGGATCGATCGCCGCTGGGACCTGCTGCTGTTGCGTCACAATCGCTTCCTCTCCGTTTTGACGGACTCGCGTCGAGCCGCCGTAGACGGCTAGGAATGGTAGAGCACCCGCCATTCCTAGGGCCACTGTTCCGACCAGCCTTCCCGAGCGACCGTCAGAGCCCCAAGGCTCGGAGCGCCGCGATCCGACGCAGCACCGGCGGATGAGAATGATGCAGGAACACCTGTAGCGGATGCGGGGTGAGGTTCGCGAGGCTGTCGGCCGACAACTTCGTGAGCGCGGTGACCATGGGTTCAGCGCTACCGGTAGTCTCGGCCGCAAACGCATCCGCCTCGAATTCGTGCTTGCGCGAAAAGAGGTTGACCATCACGGACAGGATGAGCTCGATCGGGGTGAAAAGGAGTCCAAAGAAGACCATTCCGGCGTACGCGGATGGCTCGGATACCCCGAAAGCTTCGAAGAGTCCCGGTTGGTCCAGGAAAAACGACAGCAACCAGAAGAGGGCGCCGGTGTGGGCCAGGCCGAGCGCCAGGTTCTTCCAGATGTGCCCGCGCTTGTAGTGCCCCACTTCGTGCGCGACCACCGCCACGAGTTCTGGAGTCGTGTGCCGCTCAATCAACGTGTCGAACAAGCCGATTCGCTTGCGGCTACCGAATCCGGTGAAGAACGCGTTGGCCTTGGCCGATCGCCGCGAGCCATCGATGACGAAGATGTCGGCGAGCGGAAAGCGGGTTGACCGCGCATAGTCGACCAGCGCCTCCTTCAGGTCGGTCTTCTCCAGCGGGCTGAAGGTGTTGAAGAGCGGCATGATCCAGGTGGGCGCCAGGAATTGCGCCGTCAGCGAGAAGGCGGTGGTCGCCCCCCAGCACCAGAGCCAGGCCGCCGGTCCGGCCCGTTCGAACAAGAACAACAGCAGCGCGAGCAGCCCGCCGCCCAGCACCGTGCCGAGGGCGAGGCCCTTCAGCCGGTCGAGCAGGAAGGTGAGCGGACTGGTTCGGTTGAACCCGAACCGTTCTTCGATGACGAACGTGGCGTAGAGCCGGAACGGCAACCCGAGCACCGTCATCCCCATGAGGAGGGCACCGACGAAGAGCAGCCCGGTCGGCACCGGGCCGAGCCCGAAGGCCCGGCAGCTTTCGTCGAGCCATCCGAATCCGCCGAGCTGCCAGAACAGGAGCAGCGTGGCGAGGCTGACGGTCCCCTGCAGCAGCCCGAACCGACTTTGCGTGCGCGTGTACGCCTGCGAGCGAGCGTAGGAGTCGTCGTCATACACCGAGCGGAAATCGTCGGGAACAGTGGCGCTCATCGCGCGCACGTTCAGCACGCTCGTCACCACCGACAACAGGAATTCGCCGACCAGGGCGACCAGGACGATCCAGGCGTAGACGTTCATCGCAGATTCCACAAAACGAGGGGCGATTATACTGAGGACTCCGTCTCCTGGCCACGACGAGGACCTGTCCATGACCACGACTGCTAGCGAATCACGCTCCATGACGATAGGCGGCGCCTCCGCCACTGCCGCGGCTCGATTTGATGTCATCAATCCGGCCACCGGTGAGCCGTTCGACGCCGCGCCCGAGTGTTCCCGAGCCCAGCTCGACGCCGCGATGGGGGCGGCTACCACCGCCTTCGCGGACTGGCGCCGCGACGAATCGGCACGCCGGGAAGCGCTGGTGACCTGCGCGGACGCCATCACCAGACATGCGGACGAACTGGCCCAGATCTTGACCCGGGAGCAGGGTAAGCCGCTCGCGAAGGCGGCCGGCGAGCTCGCTGGCGCGGCGAAGTGGTTCACTTACACTGCCAAGCTGGAGATGCCGGTGGAGGTGGCGCTCGACAACGCTCGGGTCAGGGTTGAGGTGCGCCGGCGTCCCCACGGCGTGGTCGCGGCCATTACGCCGTGGAACTACCCGGTCTCGCTCGCGGTCTGGAAGATCGCGCCGGCGCTGCTGGCGGGGAACACC
Organism: Vicinamibacteria bacterium; assembly: GCA_963577695.1. Taxonomy (GTDB): domain Bacteria; phylum Acidobacteriota; class Vicinamibacteria; order Vicinamibacterales; family UBA8438; genus UBA8438. The sequence goes on from CAUZAY010000108.1 coordinate 6,473, forward strand.
ATGGTGCTCAAGCCCTCGCCGTTCACGCCGCTGGCCACCCTGCGGATGGGTGAGATTCTGCGAGACGTGCTGCCCGCCGGTGTGCTCAACGTCGTGAGCGGCGGCGACGAGCTGGGGGCCTGGATGACGGCGCACCCGGCCGTCCGCAAGATTTCTTTCACAGGGTCGGTCGCCACCGGCAAGCTCGTGGCCGCGGCCGCGGCACCCGATCTGAAGCGGGTGACCCTGGAGCTCGGCGGGAACGACCCGGCGCTGGTGCTGGAGGACGTCGATGTGCGCCGGGTGGCGAAACGCATCTTTTGGGGTGCGTTCGAGAACTGCGGTCAGGTGTGCAGCGCCATCAAGCGAGTCTATGTGCCTGAATCACTCTATGAGCCGATGCTCACCGAGCTGGGTGAGCTGGCTCGCAATGTGCGTGTCGGCGATGGGCTCGATGCCGACAGTCAGATGGGCCCGTTGAACAACCGACCGCAGTTCGAACGGGTACAGGAGTTGGTGGAGGATGCGAAACGGGTGGGCGGCAAGGTGGTGGCCGGCGGCCAGCGTCTGGGCGACCGCGGCTATTTCTTCGCGCCCACCATTGTCAGCGAGGTGCAGGACGGGGTACGGCTGGTCGATGAGGAGCAGTTCGGTCCAGTGCTGCCGGTCATGCCGTACGCCGACCTCGACGACGCCATCGAGCGCGCCAACGCGACGCATTTCGGCCTGAGCGGTTCGGTGTGGTCGAGCGACAGCGCCAAAGCCGAAGAGGTGGCTGGACGTCTCGAGTGCGGCACGGCCTGGGTCAACCAGCACCTCAACGTGCTGCCCCACGCGCCATTCGGTGGGGCCAAGTGGTCCGGTATCGGAGTCGAGAACGGACCCTGGGGCTTGCTCGGTTTCACCGAGATACAAACCATCAACGTAGCCAAGTAGCGGGGTTTCCTGGTGAGGCCGGGAAGCGTCCGCTTTCTTGCGTTGCTTCCTCGGTCACATGCCAAGACGCGCACGTGCGCGTCTCGCGGACGCGGAGTGGGGCACTCGGGGTCCCCGCGGAGCGTTTGCGTGGGGTTCGGGGCGCAGCCCCGTCTGAAAAGGGAGACGAGCCGGGGTGCCGGCGGTGCCGCCGGCGAGGACCGTGCGCGGGCGCGGAGTTTCACCCCCGCCTCCGGGATCAGCAGCGTGCCCGCTTTTCCCTCGGTGTCGGGATCAGGTACCCAGTTAGCCCGCGCCAAGCGCTCTGGGGGCCAAAGGTGAGGAGGGTGGGGCTCGTCGACCGGTTCGCGGACCGAGATGCCCGCTCCCGCCGCCCTGAACCTCGCCTCGCGGCGCGGTATCTGTCTTCGGTGTCTGGTACAATCAACTGTTCGATGGCAGCCGCTGGGCGCCCACAGTCACCCTTGTTAATCGTTTCGACTCATGTCCGACTTTCACTATCAGCCCCTGTTTGAGTTGGGCCCCGACACCACGCGCTATCGCAAGTTGACCTCCGACGGCGTCTCCACGGTCTCAGTCGACGGCCGCGAGTTGTTGAAGGTGGACCCCGAGGCGCTGCGCCTGCTGGCGCAGACGGCCTTCGACGATATTTCCCATCTGCTTCGACCGGCCCACCTGCAGCAGTTGCGGTCGATTCTCGACGACCCGGAGTCGTCTGAGAACGACCGGTTCGTCGCGCTCGAACTGCTTCGTAACGCCAACATCGCCTCCGGGCGCGTGCTGCCCGGCTGCCAGGACACCGGGACGGCCATCGTCATGGGCCACAAGGGCGAGAACGTCTGGACCGGGACCGACGATGGCGTGGCCCTCTCGCGGGGCATCTACGACGCCTACGATCAGCGCAACCTGCGTTACTCGCAGATGGCGCCGCTCGACATGTTCACGGAGAAGAACACCGGGTCGAACCTGCCGGCGCAGATCGAAATATACGCGGAGCCGGGTGACGAGTACGAGCTGCTGTTCATCGCCAAGGGCGGCGGGTCGGCCAACAAGTCGTTTCTGTACCAGGAAACCAAAGCGCTGCTGAATCCGGCCTCTCTGCTCGCTTTCGCCGAGGAGAAGATGCGGTCGATCGGCACCGCCGCCTGCCCGCCCTATCATCTGGCGCTGGTCATCGGCGGCCCGTCGGCCGAGTTCACGCTCAAGACCGTGAAGCTGGCTAGCACCCACTATCTCGACGCCCTCCCGACGAGCGGCAACGAGCATGGCCGCGCGTTCCGCGATCTGGAGATGGAAGCGCAGATCTTCGAAATCTGTCGGAACATCGGCATCGGGGCGCAATTCGGCGGGAAGTACTTCGCGCACGACGTGCGGGTGATCCGCTTGCCGAGACACGGTGCCTCCTGTCCGGTGGGACTCGGGGTGTCCTGCTCCGCCGACCGGCAGGCCCTGGCGAAGATCACCCGCGACGGCGTGTTTCTCGAACAGCTCGAAGAGAACCCGGCGCAGTACCTGCCGGACGTCATGACCGAAGAACTCGACGACGACGTCGTGCGGGTCGATCTCAACCGGCCGATGGCAGAGATACTGGCTGAGCTCAGCAAGTACCCGGTGGCGACCCGTTTGTCCCTGTCCGGCCCGATGGTCGTGGCGCGTGACATCGCGCACGCGAAGTTGAAGGAACGGCTCGACCGGGGCGAAGAGCTGCCGGCCTATGTCCGGGACCGAATGGTCTACTATGCCGGGCCCGCGAAGAAGCCGGACGGACGCCCCTCAGGCTCGTTCGGTCCGACCACCGCCGGCAGGATGGATTCCTACGTCGACCTGTTCCAGAGTCACGGGGGCAGCATGGTGATGCTGGCCAAAGGCAACCGGTCGCGCCAGGTCACCGATGCCTGTCACAAGCATGGTGGCTTTTACCTTGGGTCGATCGGGGGACCCGCGGCCAGGCTGGCCGACCACAGCATCAAGCATGTCGAGGTGCTCGAATATCCTGAGCTCGGGATGGAGGCGATCTGGAAGATCGAGGTCGAGGACTTTCCCGCCTTCATCATCGTCGACGACAAAGGGAATGACTTTTTTGCCAAGCTGATGGAAACGAAGCCGGTGGCGTTCATTCGGTCTTCGTAGTCGTCCGTGGTGGCATGTTCCGCACCTCGTCATGAATTCAACACGTCAATACATCATTAGAGGAGAAAACAATGCGTTTAGCACAAGTAGGTATCGGAATCGTGACGCTGGCCCTGAGTGCCAGCATGGCCGCAGCCCAAGGTCGACCGTTGAGCCCGCGTGGTCAGACGTCGACGCAGATCGGCGGCACTTTCAATGCTGAAGGAGCCTACTCCGGCGGCAAGTGGATTGACATCGTCTATGGCCGGCCGATCCTGCGGGGCCGGACGAACATGTTTGGCGAAGGCGGCGCCTACAGCACCAAGATCTACGCGGGCGCGCCCATCTGGCGCATCGGCGCCGACGTGACCACCCGCGTCACAACCGAGGCGACCCTGGTGTTCGATGGCAAGACGCTGCCGCCCGGCGAGTACAGCATGTTCGCCGACCTGGCCAACCCGACCGCGTGGACGTTGGTGTTCTCCAACCTGGGCGCGAAGCAGAGTTTCCAGGAAGACACGGCGAACGCCGTGTGGGGCGGGTATGGCTACACCGATGATCTCGACGTACTGCGGGCCACGATGACGGTGTCCGAGCACCCGGTCAGCGCGGACCAGCTCATCGTGGCGTTCACGGATATGACCCAGCAGGGTGGCAACCTGACGATTTGGTTTGCCGACCAGATCGCGACCATCCCGTTCACCGCCCGCTAGTCGGCGGGAACACCGTGCTTGTCAGCGGCGCGGCCCCTGCGGGGGTCGCGCCGTTGCTGTCTGACTCGGGTGGCGCAGGCCTTCAGGCCTGCGAGGCAACGCTGAAGACTTGCCTCACGAACCGTCGACACGACCGAGCTGAGCCCTGACGGCTTGAAACCAGCTCAGACACTAAGGCCATGCCAAACGACGCCCACGCTCGACCGTCCGGCGATGCGCCGGAGCCGCTGTACGACACCACTGTCCCAACCCCCACGCACGCCGAGCTGGCCCGCACGTTGGTGTCGCGTATTACCACCGGCACGTTGTGCACGTTGGCGACGGAACCGGATGGGTATCCCTACGGTTCGTTCGTGACGGTGGCGTTTGACGAGGGGAACCCGGTGTTTCTCGTCAGCACGATGGCCGAGCACACCCGGAACCTGCAGGAGGACTCGCGGGCGTCGTTGCTCGTGGCTGAAACCGGTTCGGACGACCCGCTGGCCAACGGACGCGTGACCCTGCTCGGTCCGTGCACGCGGGTGGACGGTGATGCCGGCAGTGCCCGCATCGCGTTTCTCGCTACGCATCCGAACGCCGCCTACTACGTCGACTTCGGCGATTTTGCCTTCTGGCGGCTGCGGGTCGAATCAATCCGATATATCGGCGGTTACGGCCGGATGTCCTGGGTGGAGGCGGTCGACTGGCACGCTGCGGAACCGGACCCGCTTGCCGGCTCGGCCGCCGACATCATCGCGCACATGAACGACGATCACGCGGATGCCATGCCGCTCTACTGTCGGGCGTTCTCCAAGGCCACCGAGATCACGGGCGCCAGCATGACGGGTGTCGATCGGTACGGATTCGAGATGTCGGTGGCGACGAGGGAAGGGCCGCGACCGGTCCGGCTGGCGTTTCCCCAGCCAGTGGCCACCCCCGAGCAGGTCCGAACCGTGCTCGTCGCGATGCTGAAGACGGCTCGGGCGAAGTTGGCAGGCTAGCAGGTCGCTGAAAAACGTCTGGAGCGGTTTCCTGACGGATCGCCAGGAAACCCAAGTTCCTGACCCCCCTCCGTCTGGGAGAGGGGTCAGGAACTTGATCGTAGCGTATGCCTGCGGCTGTGAACGGCTATGGCACCATCAGGTGGGCTTCGGTCGTGCCCGCCGCCATGATGAACGCGCCTCCCGCGTCTCGGCTGTCAGGGAAGCCGGATGCGGCCGTCGCTCCAGGCATGGCGATGGTCGTATGCACGCCGGCGCTCGCCATGTCGGGGCCGTTCATCGACCTGAACCACGAGCCGTATTCCACGTCCTCGCGGGTGTCGGCGGCGGCGGCCGCGGCCACTAGCGCCCGCTCACTCTCGGCGTCGGTGCTCTCGGCGCGAAACCGTCGGTTCTGTGCGACCCGGTCGAGGTTCGCCAGACTCGTGCACTGGACCGCGAACGCCGGCCGGTCGCGCTGGTCCGCCCGGCTGTAGCAGGCAATCTTGTTTGTACCTTCTTTGATCGTCGTATAGGTGTGGTCGGCGGCCCACTTGACGACGGTCGCGTCGTCACGGCCCCGTCGCGGCGCCGCGGCCAGGGAATTTTCAATGAGCTCGGCGTTCGATTGGGCGTAGGCGCCGGTCGAGAATGCGGCTATTCCGACGGCAAGGAGTACGATGCGCTTCATGGCATTACCTCTGTTGGGAACCGATGTGAACGGACCGATCCGGCGCGAGTGACGCACCCTCAGCGCGGACCAGCGCCTGAACGAGTCTCTCAATCATACGACGGTGGTGCGACGATGCGCTTACCAGAATGTGTTTCCGGGGCAGGTTTCGTCCCTGGCGGTGAACTTGGCCACCAGAGCCGGACAACGTGTACGGACGAGAACTAAGTCAGAATTGGTAGATGCTTCGATGTTGTCCTGATCGGATCGCCGTGACGGCCACCGCCGCCTGGTCGTGCGTCGTTGCGCTGACGGTTGGCTGCGGGGGCGGCGGCGCCCCGGAGCGTCCGGCCGGAGCGCTGGCGCCGACGTCGGCGGGGTATCCGAGCGGGGCGATGACTATCATCGCGCCCGCCAATCCCGGTGGTGGATGGGATCAGACCGCGCGGCAGATCCAGCAGGTGTTGGCCGAGATCGGCGTGCTCGGGGTTCCGGTGGAAGTGGTCAACCGGGGCGGCGCCGGCGGCACGATCGGGTTGTCCGACCTCGTCACGAGGCACCGCGGAAACCCGCATACGCTGATGGTGTTCGGTCAGGTCATGCTGGGCGCCATCCGCACGAACGCCAGTCCGGTATCTATCAAGGACACCGAGCCGCTGGCCCGTCTGCTGAACGAATACGAGGTCGTGGCCGTGCCCGCCGACGCGCCGTATCAGACGTTCGACGAACTGATCGATGACTTCCGGCGCGACCCGGAGCGCATCAGTTGGGCCGGCGGGTCGGCCGGTGGCATCGACCACATTCTTG
>CAUZAY010000109.1:0-12629 GCA_963577695.1 Vicinamibacteria bacterium
CACCAGCCAACCTCGTCGAGTGTCTCAGTCCCAGTCGTCGTCGCCGCCGTCGTCGTCACCGTCGTCGTCTCCCGCCTCCTCGAGCGGCTCTGTCTCGTCGGCCGGAGCCAGAACCACGGGAGCGATGACTGCCACTCGAAGATTCGCGCCACAATCTGGACAGCTCAGCAGGTCATCCCGGTCAACGTCGAATTCGTCGAGTTCGATGTCCGCCGCGCACTGTGTACATGCCGCCACGTTGTTCACCCTCCAACAGGGCCTGGGATGGTGGTACGTTCCGAACGCGGCACACGGCTGACGTCCTTCGGTACGTGACCGTCCTGACCCGTGACGCCTGACCGCGACGACGACAGAAGCCACCAAGCCTGCGAGGGGCGCGATTATAGCGAGAACCATCCAGAAACCGCAACGTTCAGCAGGCCTAACCCGCCGGGCCGAGACCGCCGATAACAAGGGCAGTTCCGCTGGCCATGACCTCCTCACTGCCGTACCCGACGGAGGCCGCGCGATGAGCGCGGCCGTTGCGCGAACCCTACTCATCGCGACAGCCAACGTCGGGGTGCGTGAGCGGTTTGCCGACGCGTTGCGACAAGCCGGACACCGCGCGGTGGGCGCCGGAGACCCGACCACCTTGCACGGCGCGCTGGTCCGCGAATTGCCCGCCGTGGACCTGTTACTCCTCGATCTGTCCTTGGGAGACGGCCAGGCGGTGATCAAGCGGGTCCACGAGCAGGCGCAGGGACTCCCGATCCTCGTATTCAGCGGATCCGTCCACAGCGCCGCTGACGTCCGCGCGCTGGCTGCACTTGGCGTGACCGGGTACGTCAACGAGCATTGCGACACGGACCACATCCTCCCGGCGCTCGCACCGCACCTCTTCCCGGACAACTTCAACCGCCGCGGGAGCCCGCGGATCGACCTGGCGGTCCCGGTGTCCTATCGTGTCGACGATGTCGTCGCGGCCGCGCTGACGCTGAATCTTGGCGAAGGTGGCCTGGCGATCAGAACGATGAACCCGCTCGATGTGTCGACGACGGTTCGCGCCCGGTTCCGGCTGCCTGGGTCGACCGACGAGATCGACGCAGAGTCGCGCGTCGTCTGGCGTAATCGGCGGGTCGGGATGGGCCTGCAATTCGAACAGATGGACGCAAGCGACCAAACGGCCATTGATGAGTATGTCGACCAACGACACCGCGCTGGTCCAGCGCGCGCTGAACCAAAGCGCGAGTTTGAAGACTAGGTTCCGGGCGAGGGTCCGGAAATCACCCTGGATGTCGCCTAGGCGCGCACGTGCGCGCCTCGCGGACGCGGAGTGGGGCACTCGGGGTCCCCGCGTAGTGGTCGCGTGGGGTTCGGGGCGCAGCCCCGTCTGAAGAGGTCGTCGGCGCTGGTCTGAAAGCGGGTGATGTCGGCGGACGTCTTTTCCCTCTGGCGCGGCGTCGAATACAATCCAACAACTAGGTGGGACGCCGGGTGGTCAGAATGGCCACGCGCGGGCCCAAAGCCCGCGCGTGGGTCCCGGGAGGAACATCGTGGTCGAAGTGCAGCATGTGACCAAACGGTATGGGTCACTGACGGCGGTCGATGACATCAGCTTCAGCGTCGAGCGAGGAGAGATCCTCGGCTTCCTTGGTCCAAACGGTGCGGGCAAGACGACGACCATGCGAATTCTGACCGGTTTTCTGCCGGCCACGGAGGGTCGGGCGCGAGTCGCCGGCTTCGACGTGTTCGAGCAGCCCATGGAGGCCAAACGCCGAACCGGATACCTTCCGGAGACGCCACCGCTCTATCCGGAGATGACCGTCGCCGAGTATCTGCGTTTCGTCGCACGGATCAAGGGCCTGCCGTCGGGTGATCAGCGGACGCAAGTTGGGCTCGCGATGGAACGCACGAACATCAGCGACATGGCCGATCGCTATTGCGGGAAGCTGTCGAAGGGGTATCGCCAACGGGTCGGGCTCGCCCAGGCGATCTTGCACAATCCGGACGTCTTGATTCTCGACGAACCCACGGCCGGACTGGACCCACGCCAGATCATCGAAACACGCCGATTGATTGCGGAGCTGGCCGGTGACCACACGGTCATCCTCAGCACTCACATCCTGCCGGAAGTCTCGCAGACCTGCCAACGCGTGGTCATCATCAATCGGGGCCGCGTGGTCGCGGTCGATACGCCAGACAATCTGACCGCGAGGCTACAAGGCTCGCAGACGCTGTACCTGCAGATCGACGCGCAGGGCGCCGACGCCCTCGCGACGCTCGAAGGGGTAGACGGCGTCGCCGGCGTCACCCGCGCGGACACGCAAGGCGACGTCAGTGGATACGCCATCGAAAGCGACCAAGGAGACGACGTGCGACGCGAACTGTCGCGCACCGTCGTCACGAACGGATGGGGGTTGCTGGAACTTCGGCCGAAGCAGATGAGCCTTGAGGACATCTTTCTGCAATTGACGACCGAGGAAACAGCCACGGATGAGGCCCACCCGGTCACGGTCACGCCGGAGCCGGAGGGCGACGCCGGCGAGGAGGACGGAGTCGATGAGTAACATCCTGGCCCTCGCTCAGAAAGAGCTGCGGGCGTACTTCGTCTCTCCAATGGCCTATGCGCTGTTCGGGTTCTTTGCGCTCCTGTTCGGGTGGTTCTACGTCGCCAGCATGAACGTGCTGCTGCAGTACAGCATGGGCCAGTTCGGCCAGGGTGGTCCGCAGGTCGTCAACATCAACGAGTTCATGATCCGCCCGCTGTTCGGGAACACGGCGGTCATCCTGCTCATGATGCTGCCGTTCCTGACCGCCCGCGCGTACGCCGAGGAGAAACGCTCAGGGACGATCGAATTGCTGCTCACGTCGCCAATCAGCGACGTCCAGATCATTCTCGGCAAGTTCGTCGCTGCCATGACGCTGTACGGGATGATGCTGGGGCTCACCCTCATTCACGTCGGCATCCTGTTCTGGTATGGAGACCCGGAATGGGGACCGATCGTCAGCGGGTACCTCGGTCTGCTGCTCATGGGCGGCTCGTTCATCTCGGTCGGGCTCGCGATTTCCAGCATGACGAAGAACCAGATGGTCGCCGGCCTCTCCACCTTCGCCGTGCTGTTGCTGTTCTGGATCATCAACTGGGTGGGCGACGCGTCCGGGGCCACGACGCAGACGGTGCTCTCCTACCTGTCGATCCTCGAGCACTTCGACGACTTCTCCAAGGGTGTCATCGACACCTCGCATGTGACCTACTACGTCAGTTTCATCGCGTTCGGTCTCTTCCTGACCGCGAAGTCACTCGATACCACGCGCTGGAACGGATGACGGCCCGAGGCCCTGACCCCCGATGCTGAATAGACTCTTTGGTCTTCTTGGATGGCTTGGATCGATATTCGTCTTCGCGGCGGTGGCTGTGTGGCTCGTCCGGCCGGAGCTCGAACCGTTGCGACGAAGCTTGGCGTTCGCCGGGCTCGCCTGCATCCTGGTGTACGGGGCCGGGCACTGGCGCCAGGCTGTGCGATCGTTCGACCGGCGGCAGACACGGCATGGCACTCTGGCCGGGGCGGGACTCCTGCTCGGGCTCGTCGTCCTGGTCGCGCTCAACTACCTGCTGGCTCGACAAAACACGCGTTGGGACCTGACGGCCGCTCAGCAGTATTCACTCTCGGACCAGACCCGACGAGTACTGGACGGCCTCGACTCGCCGGTCCGAATCCTGGTCTTCACACGCGAGTCTGATTTCCCAATCTACCAGGACCGACTCGAGGTCTATGCGTATCAGTCGACGCAGGTCACCGTGGACTATATCGATGCGGACCGAGACCCGTTGCTGGCGCGCCAGTATGAGGTCCAGTCCTACGGCACGATCGTGTTCGACTACAACGGCCGGGTGGAGCGTGTCCTCTCCGAGTCAGAGCAAGACCTGACCAACGCCCTGATCAAGGTGGTGGAAGGGGAGCCGCAAACCGTGTACTTCCTGGACGGACATGGGGAGCGCGACCTGGCGGACCCCGAGAGAAACGGCTACTCCACTGTCTCGAACGCACTGGGGCAAGACAACTACCAGGTGAACCCGTTGGTGCTTGCGCAGCGCACGACCGTGCCCGAAGACGCCACTGTCGTCGTCGTAGCGGGGCCACAAACCGACCTGCTGCCTGGCGAGGTCGATGCGCTCGGCGCCTACATGGATGGCGGGGGCAAACTGCTCGTGTTGATTGACCCGCCACCCAACGGCGAAGCGCCGACCCCCGTTGGTCTGCTCCGTCTGATCGGTGAATGGGGTTTCGAGGCGGGCACGGATGTGGTGGTGGACGGCAGCGGTATGGGACAACTGTTTGGCGCGGACGCCTCGGTCCCGATCGCGGCCGACTACCCGTTCCACCCCATTACCGAGCAGTTCAATCTGCTGACGGCATTCCCGCTCGCGCGGTCAATCAACGCCAGTGCCGTGCCGGTGCCCGGGAGGATACCGCAATCGTTCATTGAAACAAGCCCGCAGAGCTGGGCCGAGGCGAACCTCGACGAACTGACGGGCGGCGAGGTGGAACTGAACGAAGAGGAGGGCGACCGTCCCGGACCGATCGCGATCGGCATGGCGCTATCGGTGCCGGCCCCCAACCCCGCTTCCCCGAGCGAGGCGGCGGCGCCAGAGGCGGATGGGGGTGACGCCGAGAATCAGGAGGCCCCCGGAAGCGACGAGTCGAGCGACCCGCCAGAGTCCAGGCTGGCGGTGATCGGCGATTCCGATTTTGCGACGAACGGAATCGTCGGCATCCAGGGAAACCGGGACTTGTTCCTGAACACGATCAGCTGGCTGGCACAGCAAGAGAACCTGATCGCGATCCGACCGCGTGAGCCGGACGACCGGCGGCTCACCCTGACCGCCGACCAGCAGCGGCGAGTGTTCTGGCTCTCGATCCTCTTCATTCCCGCCGCCGCGCTGGGCGCCGGGGTGTACACCTGGTGGCGGAGGCGTTGATGCGCGGAGTGCGTTCGACACTCGTGCTCTTCGTGCTGGCGGTGGGGCTCGGCGGGTACGCGTACTTCATCGAAGCCGAACGGCCCGCCGCTCCGTCGGAAGCTCCGCTCGACACCGTCTTCGACTTCAAAGCGGACGAGATCACGGCCGTCACCGTCACCGCCGAGAACGGGGACCGGACGGTGGTCAACAAGACGGACGCGCGGTGGCGTCTCGTCGAACCCTTCGAGGGAAACGTCGAGGTGACAGCGGTAGTCGGACTCACATCGAGCCTCGCGACCCTCGAAATGCAGCGTGTGGTGGCGGAGCCAGATGACAACGCGGACCTGGCCACGTTCGGTCTCGACCAGCCACGGATCACCGTCGGAGTCACCACCGCAACCGGCGTCGACACCAGCCTGTTGATCGGGGAGCGCACACCGACCGGTGGCGACGTGTATGCGACCCTCGACGGGTCGAACCGCGTGTTTCTCATGTCAGGCTTCCTGGACGACACCTTCAACCAGACCACGTTCGACCTTCGTGATAAGACGATCCTCGACTTCATCAGCGACCAGGTCGAGGGTCTGGAGATCAACGGCGACGAGGTGGCGGTTGAGCTTCGCAAGACCGACAATCGCTGGGCATTGACCAGCCCCATTGCAGCCCAGGCCGACTTCGGGACAACCGACGGGGTCGTGGGCCGGCTCGGTACTGGTCGGTTCGCCACCGTAGAGGCGGAAAGCACCGATGACTTGACGCAGTACGGACTCGCGCCGCCGCGACTGCGGGTCGACGTGCGTCTCACAGGGTCGACTGCGACCCTGCTCGTCGGAAGCGCGGCCGGCCCGGGCCTCATTTATGCGCGTGACGAGGCCCGAGAGCTGGTCTTTACGGTCGACGAGACGCTGGTCGGCGAACTCACGCAGAGCGCGGAGGCGTATCGTCGGAAAGATCTGTTCGGATTTCGCCCGTTCAACGCGGAATCGCTGTCGATCGAACGCAACGGCGAGACGTGGTCGTTCGAGAAGACCGAGTCGACGGCCGGCGAGACGGAGACCACCGTCTGGCGTCGCAGCAGTCCGGACGCGGCGGAGGTCGACACCGTCGCGATGGAGGACCTCTTGGCCAAGTTGTCTAACCTGCGCGCCGAATCATTCGTCGGATCTCGCGACGGCACCGGTCTGGCGCTACCGATCGCCAGCATACAGGTGACGTTCAGCGACAGCGCTGACATCTCCAGCGACGAGCGTGTGATTGTCGGCCGCCCCGGACCTGATGACACCGACCCCGACCCCGTGTTCGCGGTCAACGGCGACGAGCCCGGAGCCGCCCGCTTGAATACCCGCGCCTGGGATGACGCCATGGAGGCCCTCGACGCCCTCGATGCGTTGCCCGCTCCTGACGCGGCGGGCACCCCACGTTAGTGCCGTACCGACCGCTCTCGATCCTGCTCTGCCTGGCTCTCACCGCCTGCGCCTCGACCCGACCACCGCGCTCGATTGGCTCACTCCCAGAGATAGGCACCGCCGTTCACCCACTGGCGGCGTCACTCAACGCGTTGCTCGAGACACCCGAAGCCGACGTGGCTCTGTGGGGTGTCCACGTGCGGTCGCTCGATTCCGGCGAGGAAATCTACGACCACGAGGGTGATCGCCTGGTGCTGCCCGCCTCTACGATGAAGCTGGTCACCCTGGCGGTCGCGGCCGAACGGCTGGGCTGGGACTATCGATATGAGACGGAATTGCTCTCCGCCGCGCCGGTCGTGGACGGAGTGCTCCAAGGTGACCTAGTCGTCCGGGGGAGCGGCGACCCCAGCATCAACGCGGAGGGAGCTTCCGGCACGCCGGTGTTCGACCTGTGGACCGAGACGCTTCGCCAGGACGGGATCAGCGCCATCGAGGGGCGGATCATCGGAGACGACAATCTGGTGGAGGAGGCCGCGCCTGGTTACGGGTGGTCCTGGGACGATCTCCCGTACGGGTACGCCGCCCCCACCGGCGCGCTGGTGCACCGAGACAACATGGTCCGCCTGACGGTACATGCGGGCAGCGTTGCCGGCGAGGACACGCTGGTGGAAGTGTCTCCCCGGGCCAGCGGGGTGCGTGTGGTGAACCGGGTGGACACCGATATACCGGACGCTGAAGTGGAGTTGGCGCTCCGGCGGGGGCCGGACGGCACCCTCGAGGTGTGGGGCGCCATCCCTGCCAGCGGGCCTCCGGTGTCGCGGACCGCCTCAATCGCGAACCCCACGGTGTTCTTTGTCCGTGGACTGAAACAAGCGCTCCAACGGGGCGGAATCCGCGTGTCTGGCGACCCGGTGGATCTCGATGACATTGATGGCCGAACAATCGGCGGTCCGTTGCGGGCGCTCCTGCGCCACCAGTCGCCTCCGCTGTCAGCGCTGGCAACTACGCTCATGCAGACCAGCCGTAACCTGTACGCGGAGACACTCCTCCACACACTGGACCAGAGGCGACGACCTCGCACCGCGGAGGCGGGACGCGCAGCAATTCGCGACGTGCTCGAAACCTGGGAAATCGGTCCGTCGGAGGTCATCGTCGCCGACGGGTCCGGCCTGTCACGATACAACTACGTGACGGCGCGCGCGCTGGTCGACGTGCTGGGTCGGATGCAAGATGACCCTCGCCACGCGGATGCCTTTATGGACACGCTGCCTGTCGCTGGAGTGAGCGGGACGCTCGCCACGAGAATGGTCGGGGCGGCGGCCGAAGGAAACGCCCGCGCGAAGACCGGATCGATGGCGAACGTGCGAACCCTGTCCGGCTACGTCACGAGCGCCGACAACGAGCGGTTGGCGTTCGCGGTGCTGGCCAACAACTTCCCCGGTTCGGCAGCTCCGATCCTGTCCGTCATCGATCGGCTGGTTGAACAACTTGCGCAGTCCACACGATCCGACAGTGGACGCTAGCGTCCGGCATGGCAGCCCGCGAGGACACGGTCCTAGCGCTCGCTACTGGCCGCATCGCCCCCTCCCACCACGGACACGTTGGCGGCGGCGGCCGACTGAAATACGTCGGAGACCGCCCCCCGAAAGTCCTCCTCGATGATCGCCGCCGTCCGCGCCAGCCCCACGGTCGGTCCGCCCACCATCAAAAACGTGCCGACCCTGTCACCGGCCACCACCGTCAGCGGCTGGCCAACCTCCTGCACCCGATCGGCGTCATCCCACAACTCGACCACATACGACCCGCTGGCAAGTCCTCCGAAGCGGAACTCGCCCAGGTCAGTTCCGGTGGTTCTGGAAGCAACGCGTCCGGCGGTGAGTTCCCGAATCGCAAGACGCGGATACGCGACCGGTGTGTCTTCGTCTGTCCACACGAACCCGACCACCCGGATGACCGACGCGCCGAGCGACGACATTGCGGCGAACCCGGCGAGATTCGACCGCTCCGCCAGCGCCGCGGCCCGCTGAGCCGGGGTCCGCTGGGGTCCCCCGTCCTGGCCCAGGGCGGCGGCAGGCCCGAAACTCATGACGGCGGAAACGGCGAACGCCGCGATTCTCTGTGTGTTCATGCGGGTACCCTCACGGGGTTGCTGCGAATAGACATCCAAGCCCGGTACCATCACACCAAACAGACACAACTTGTTCATCTGCCAGTGTTTACGATGGCTCGCCATGACAACCGGTCGAGGCGCCGATGTCACAACTGAAAGTCACTGCACAGATTCGAAGGACAGAGACCGGTCGGCTCACCCCGGTCACCCGGCGAGGGACTCGTTGACGAGCGTACCGGCCGTCGCGAGCACCTCGGACGGGTCGGCATCGAGTCCGCCGGCCTGAGCCAGGTCTCGGCGACCACCTCCGCGCGCGTCCCATCGTGCGGTCACCTCTCCTACGACGGCGTTCGCATCGAGGTCGATGTCCGCGGACCGGCTGACGACGAGACTCACCGGACGAGTGTCCGACACGAGCACGACGACATGTCCCGGGGCACGAACCAGACGCACGGCGATCGACGTGAGCGACTTCGCGTCGTGACCGGACCGCGTGGCCAGCACAACGGTGGCCCCTCCGACCGACTGGCCCGTCGCCATCAGTTCGGCCGCGTCGGTTGATGCGAGGCGCTCGCGCAGGGCTCGGACCACCCGTCGTTGCGCTTGTCGCTCCTGCTGACCGCGCTCGACCGCGTCAGCCAGTTCGGCCGGCCAGACCGACAGCAGCGTGACCGAGCGACGCACCTGATGTCGTAGCAACTGAAACGCCCGGAGTGCCCGCTCGCCGCACACGAACCCAACACGAGTGCCACCCTTGTACCGTTCGGAGGTGGTCACCCCAATGACACCGATCGCTCCGGTCCGCGCAACGTGCGTACCGCCGCAGGCGGACAAATCACACCCGGCAATCTCGACCAACCGGAGTCGACCGGCACGCCGTGACGGCTTGCGGGACTCGAGCCGCAGGGCCTCTTCGGCGGTGACGAACCTGACATCGACCGGCCGATCGTCCCACACCACGGCGTTCGCGGCCAATTCGGCCACCGCCATGTCCTCGGGTGACATCGACCGGTCGAGATCGATGGTCGCGGCCTCCACGCCGAGATAAAAACCGACAGTCTGCGCGCCCAACAGACGCGCCAGCTCAGCCGACAGGATGTGTTGGCCCGTATGCTGCTGCATGTGATCGAATCGACGAGGCCAGTCGATCCGTCCCGCCACCGCCTCGCCCACCGCGAGGGTCGGCGAGCCAGCGACGACGTGCCAGACCGAGCCGTCCTCGCCGTCGACCACGTCGACGACGGGCTGGTCTTCGATCCAGCCGGTGTCATGCGGCTGCCCCCCGAGGTCGGATAGAACGCAGTCTGCTCCAAACGGATGGCAGTCCGCCCCTCGGCTGGCTTGACCGCCACGACACGCGTCGTGAACTCGGTCAACCTGGAGTCGGTGTAGTACAGGCGATGTGTGTCACCCATGTACCAGGGCCCTGGTTTTCCGACGACGTTTTCAGCAACCTGCTAGGGAATCACGGGCCAGCGTCGACCGCGGCTGAAAACCGGATCCTCCACACCCGCCTCGGAAAATCCGAGAGCGCGTAACTGACAGCTGTCGCATCGGCCACACGGCTGCCCGTTCGTTGACGGCACGTAGCAGCTGTGGGTCAGCCCGTAGTCGAGCCCGAGGGCGTGACCCTGTCGGATGATCTCAGCCTTCGACATGTGCACCAGCGGCGCCCGGACCCGCAACGGGGCACCCTCAACCCCGGCCCGGGTCGCCAGCGCGGCGACGCGCTCGAATGCGGCCACGTAATCAGGCCGACAGTCCGGATACCCAGAGTAGTCGAGCGCGTTGACCCCTATGACCAGATCGCGAGCTCCGAGGACCTCCGCCCACCCGAGCGCGAGCGACAGAAGGACCGTGTTGCGCGCCGGCACGTAGGTCGATGGAATCCCGACGCGGTCAGGTGGCTGGTCGAGTTCCACTTCTCCGTGGCCGGTGAGTGCCGAGCCGCCGAACGCGCCGAGGTCGACCTCGAGCTCCACGTGGCGCTCGACGGGCAGCGCGTGTGCGACCCGGCGGGCCGCATCCAGCTCACACGAATGCAACTGCCCGTAGCGCACGGTGAGCGCGAACAGGCCGAAGCCCTCGGCCCGCGACATGGCGGCGGCGGTGTAGGAGTCGAGCCCCCCACTCAGGAGGACAACGGCTCGTTTGGGCGCGGCCTCGGTCATGGATTCACCGTGCGTGAACTACACGCCCCTCGCGTCAGGGGCCCACAGATACTTGTGGAGTTGCACTTGTACCCGCACCGCCAGCCGGTCAGCGAGGACCCACTCGGCCAGCGTGACGGGCGGGAGCACGTCGTGTACCGGTGAGAAGAGCACTGCCGCACATCGTTGGTCGAGGCCGTGCCGAAGCGTGACCTCTCGCGCAAACTCGTAGTCGTTTCGGTCAGCGATGACGAACTTGGTCTGGTCGCGAGCCGTGAGCGACGACAGGTTATCCCAGAGGTTGCGGTCGCACTCACCGCTGCCCGGGCACTTGACGTCCATGACCTTCACCACCGCCGCCGGCACCCGCGTCACGCTCAGGTGACCACCAGTTTCCAGCATGACCGTGGCGCCGGAAACCAGCAGCCGCTCCATCAGGCCATACACCTCTTCTTGTAGCAGCGGCTCCCCTCCCGTGATCTCGACCAGGTCACAGCCGTAGGCGGCAACCTGAGCGACCACCTGTTCCACCTCGAGCTTGTGGCCTTCGTGAAACGCATACGGGGTGTCGCACCAGACGCAACGGAGATCACAGGCGGTCAGCCGCACGAACACACAGGGCCGTCCCGCCTGGTCGGACTCACCTTGAATGGAATGGAAGATCTCGTTGACGGTCAACATTCGGCGGTTCCTTGTCCATTGTCCGTTCACTTCCCGACCTTGTCCACGCCGATACGCGGACACAACGACGCCAGCCGGCACCGGCCACAGATCGGATAGAGCGGTTTGCAGACGTTCTGTCCCCACGTGACGAGGTACAGATTGATGAGCGGCCACCAGCGGCGGGCGACCGTGCGATAGAGCGCCTGCTCCGTCTCATCAGGGGTGCGGGTCGCCACCCAGCCCAGCCGGTTCGAGATCCGGTGCACATGGGTATCGACGCAAATATTGTCTTCGCTGCGCAAGGCGACAATAAGCGTCAGATTGGCGGTTTTCCGACCGACCCCGGGCAGGGCCACCAGTTCTGCCATCGTGGTCGGAACCTGTCCGGCGTGGCGCTCGAGCAGCAACCGGCAGGTGGCCTTCACGTGGCGGGCCTTGTTCCGGTAGAAACTCACCGGGTAGATCAGTGTCTCGATCGTGTTGACGCGGAGCCGAGCCATCGTGGCAGGCGTGTCGGCGCGGCCGAAGAGGCGCGTCGACGCGTCAAGCGTCACGGGGTCTCGTGTCTGGGCCGACAGCAACGTCGCAATCAGGACCTTGAACGGGTCCGCTTGCTCGTTCTCCGCCATCTTGGCGACCACCGGTTCTGCCATTGGTCGCAGCGCCGCCTTCAGACGTCGCATCACCAGACCGACCTGTCGGCGCGGAAGCGGCGAGGCGGGATCCGAGCGCGCCGGGGCGGTGCGTCGTGCCGTCATCAGAGAAGGACCGGGCAGAGATACGGCGGGCGGTCGGACGTGCGGCCTCAACGATGGACCGGCGTCACCGCGGGTCGCCCGCCGAGCACTTCCACCACGTTTCGCACCGCCAACGCAGCCATCGCGGCGCGCGTCTCTCGGGTCGCACTGCCGATATGGGGCGTCAAACAGACGTTCTCTCGCTGCAGGAGACCGGGATGCACGCGAGGCTCCTCCTCGAACACGTCGAGCCCGGCCCCCGCAATCAGACGCTCTTCAAGGGCCCACGACAGCGCTGCCTCGTCCACGACCGGACCACGCGATGTATTGATGAGACAGGCCGACCGCTTCATTCGCGCCAGCGTCCGCCGGTTGATCACGTGCCTGGTGGTCTCGGTCAGCGGGAGGTGAAGCGACACCACATCGGACGTCAGCAGAAGCTCGTCGAGCGATACGACCGTCTCGTCAGAGGCGGAGTCGCGGTCGGCGCCGGGCTTGGCCGCGAACACGACCTGCATGCCGAATGCGGGCGCGACCGCGGCCACGGCCCGCCCGATGCGACCCGCGCCGACGATGCCGAGCTGCTTGCCCTGAAGCTCGCTCCCTAACATGAAATCGAAT
>CAUZAY010000110.1:0-12620 GCA_963577695.1 Vicinamibacteria bacterium
GGCGCACGTGCCGGATCGTCCCGCGTGATGGCGGCCGACCTCGACAACAATGGCGCCCTCGATCTGGTGGTGTCCGGTGCCGCCGGGACCGCCGTGTGGCTCGCCGACGAGCAGTCGAGGCTGGCGCCATTCGACGTGTCGCTCGCGGCCGAGGTCTTCGGGATCATCGATCTCAACGACGATGGCTGGCTCGACTTGGTGGGCATCGACCAGGGCGCCCCCGCGCGTTGGCTGGGTCGGGGGAGCGCGGGGTACGGTTGGCAACAGATCAGGCCGCGTGCCCACATCGCGGCCGGAGACCAGCGCATCAACGCGTTCGGGGTCGGGGGCGAGATCGAGGTGCGGGCCGGGTTGCTGGTCCAGCGGCAGGTGCTGACCGGAGCGCCGGTCCACGTCGGATTGGGCGAGCAGAGTCAGGCCGATGTGACCCGCATCTACTGGCCCAACGGCGTGATGCAGGCGGATTTCGCGTTTGCCGCTGGTCAGGTGATCGAGGCCGAGCAGCGGCTCAAGGGGTCCTGTCCGTGGGTGTTCGCGTACGACGGGCAGACGATGAACTTTGTGACCGACTTTCTCTGGCGGTCGCCCCTCGGTCTGCGGATCAACGCCCAGGACACCGCGGACACGGCGCAGACCGAAGACTGGGTGCTGATTCGTGGCGACCAGCTCGCACCACGCGAGGGCGCCTACGACCTGCGGATCACCGCCGAGCTGTGGGAGACGCATTTCTTCGATCATGTCTCGCTGATGGTGGTCGACCATCCGCCCGAGACGGAGGTCTATGTCGACGAGCGGTTTGCTCGCGAGTCACCGGCATTGCAAGCGCATGTCACGGGGCCATCGCGACCGGTCCGGCAGGCTTGGGACGACGCCGGGGTCGAGGTGAGCGCGTTGGTGCAGACCCGGGACCAGCAGTACGTGTCCACCTTCGAGCGGGGAAGCCACCAGGGCGTGACCCGCGACCACTATCTGGAGATCGAGCTCGACCTGCCCGCCGGCGCCGGGGACGGTGCAACGCCGCCGCCGGATGACATCTGGCTGCTGGCCCACGGATGGGTGTACCCGACCGACAGCAGCATCAATGTTGCGCTGGGGCAGGGAAAACACCCGGCGCCACGTGGCGTGGCGCTCGAGGCGTTGGATGAGCAAGGGCGTTGGGTGGTGCTGCATCCGGATCTGGGGTTCCCGGCTGGGAAACAGAAGACGATGATGGTGGCGGTGTCCCGATTGCCCAGCGGCCGCTGGGCTCGGCGTTTCCGGTTGCGGACCAACCTGGAGGTCTACTGGGACTGGGTGGGACATGCCCCACAACGTGCTGATACGCCGCACGAGACCCGCCGCCTGGCGCCGACGACGGCGACGCTCGCATATCGCGGCTACTCGCGGACGGACCTGATTGGTCCCCGCGGGTTGGAGATACCCCGATATGACATCGCCAACGTCCGGCCCCGGTGGCGAGACCTGGTCGGGTATCACACGCGGTTCGGTGACGTGCGCGAACTGTTGGACACCATCGACGATCGATACGTGATCATGAACGCCGGCGACGAGATGCGTTTCCGGTTTGCGGCGCCGAACCCACCGCCCGAGGGATGGCGGCGCGACTTCGTGCTCATCGGCGACGGGTGGGTGAAGGACGGAGACTTCAACACCACCCACTCCAAGACGGTCGGGCCCTTGCCCACGCATGCCCGTGCCACCTACTCCGCCGCGGCGTCGGCCGTGCTCGAAGACGACCCGGTCTATCAGCGTCACTCGGACGACTGGGTGAGGTATCACACGCGCTACGTGGCCCCTGACCGTTTTCTGCGGGGGCTCGGACGCCAGACGAACTGATGAGCCCAGGCTTCGGGCTTCAGGCGTCAGTTTTAGAGGGAGGGAGGACGTGAAGCGAGCGGGCGATCTGACGGGGACCGTGGCTGTAGCAGCGGGTCGTCAGACCCGCCGCCACGACCGTCTCTAAGGGTCCTAAGCCCGGTGACTATGCCGGGCGCCGTGCAAGGCCGGGGCGTCCACGACCGCGGTTGCCGTTCGCGCGCGAGCCGTAGGATCCCGACCCGGCCCCCGGCCCGGCGCCGCTTCCGCCGCGGTACGGCGACGGACGGCGTGAGCGCTGCGGCACGGCGGCGGCGCGATCGGCGGTCGCGGGGAATCCGGCGACGTCTTCCCGGGGAATCGAGGCGCCGACGAGTCGTTCGATGGCCGCCAGTTGGGGCCGTTCCTCCGGCGCCGCGAACGAGATGGCATTGCCACGGGCTCCCGCTCGCGCGGTGCGCCCGATCCGGTGCACGTAGTCCTCGGGGACATTCGGCAGATCAAAGTTGATCACGTGGCTGATGCCGTCGACATCGATGCCGCGGGCCGCGATGTCAGTGGCGATGAGCGTATCGATCGACCCCGATCGGAACCCGTCGAGCGCGCGAGTGCGGGCGTTCTGACTCTTGTTGCCGTGGATCGCCGCCACCCGCCGACCCGAATGCTCGAGCTTCCGCGCGAGCTGATTGGCCCGCGCCTTGGTGCGCGTGAAGACCAACGTTTGACCGACCTCCGGACGTTTCAGCACGCTGGCCAGCAGGTCTTTTTTTCGGGTCATGGCGACCGGATGCACCACCTGACTGATGGCGCTCACCGGTGTCGCCCGACGGGTGACCTCCACCATCTCCGGGTTGTTCGTGGTGCGCCGAATGAGGTCTTCGATCTCGTTCGGCATGGTGGCCGAATAGAACAGATTCTGGCGGGTGGCCGGCAGCGCCGCGAGAATGCGGCGCACGTCCGGCAGGAAGCCCATGTCCAGCATCCGGTCCGCCTCGTCCAGCACCACGGTGGCCACGCCACTCAGGTCCGCCTGCTTGCGACCCATGTGGTCGAGCAGCCGGCCCGGCGTGGCAATCAGCAGGTCGAGCCCGGACCGTAGACGGCGTGTCTGGGGTTCCATACCCACGCCGCCGAAGATGACGGTGTGTCGCAGGCCCAAGTGCTTGCCGTAAACCGTGGCCATGTCGGCGATCTGAGCCGCCAGTTCCCGAGTCGGCGTCACCACCAGCGCGCGAGGTCGCCGCCCCGGCTTGCCGTCGGCGAGGCGCTGGAGGATGGGGAGCAGAAACGCCGCGGTTTTGCCCGTGCCGGTCTGGGCGCAGGCGATCAGGTCCCGGCCCTCGAGCGCCACCGGAATGGCGCGTTCCTGAATGGGGGTAGCAGTGGTGTAGCCCGCCCCGGTTACGGCGCGGACAAGTTCCGGGCGCAGGCCCAGTTCGACAAACTTCATCTGTATGTATGGCTCCAAGTTCCGCGCTCACCCCGGCGCGGGTCGGTTATCGATGTCAGTCCCTCAGCCTGAGGGCGTTCGTAGGAAGAATCTGGGAGGAGGAAGGGCCCGCGCTGTGCGCTGGGCATACCCGCTGCTCTGAGCGGGGTTTCCGGGTGGGAGAAAACCTGCTCGCGATTCGTCCACCATCGTAGCACGGAAATACGGACCCGCCCGCAGATCGCCCAACCGGAGAGGGCGTGATGCAGTCACCGAAAGATTCGGTGAAGGATCCGACGACTCGCAAGTAGTAACCTCCGAGGGCGGCTCGAACTGCCTGCCGAGGAGGGTCCATGCGAATCGCAAGCAGAAATGTTGTCCTTCTGGGGGGGGCGGCGCTCGTCGCAGTTTCCACGCTGGCAGCGTGCGGCATTGGGGGCGGTCGAGCCACAGAGGGCGAGGAGCAAGCCGTCCTGCAATCCTATGACGTGCCGTCGGAGCATTGGCAGCAGTTTCGCGTCATGTTGAAATCGGCGCTATACGACCCCGAGAGCCCGGTGGGCCGGGTTGCAAGTGATCCTGGCACCACGATGCTCGTTGTCGCCCCGCCGCGGATACAGACCGGGTTCGTCAGATGCTGAACGCCGGTTTCGACGCGCTTCCTCCATAGAGGTCAGTCAAGCTGACGTACTGGCTGCTCGTCGGTCGCCCCGTCGACCCCGGTGACGGACCCGCGTCGTTCTCGGTCGCGGGCGCCCGGAGACTCGACCGCCTTGAGCCAGTGATGTCTCAACTTGTGTCTAGTCAGGGTGACTCCGAGTTCGCGCTGCTCGAAGAGATTCAATTGAGTTCGATGTTGCAGGACCAAGCTGGCTCGTCCGGGAAGGTGGCGAAGGTGCAACAGACGGTCACCCTGGCCGGGGAACGAATCGTGGCCCGCGTGAACATCACGATGCCGCCTGACCACCTTTTTCGCAGTCAGGTGTCGCTGCTGGCTGGTCACTACCTGGTAGTCGGACAGACGGGGTTCGACGCACGCCAGTTACTTGGGTTTGCCGGTCAGTTCGAGGTCTCACTGGTTGCCACCGCTCTGTTTCCTGACGCCGAGGCGGGAGACGATCTGACGCTGTATTACGCCATGATGGCCGAACTCGTTGGATGAGCCCGGCCGATGGGCGAGGAAGGCCTCGAGCAGCTCTACGCTCGGTTGGAGAAGCCGCTGTGCAACCTGGTCTACGCTGGCTGTGGAGCGTGGACGAGTCGCAAGACGTCGTCCAGGATGCGTTCGTGCGGCTGTGGCGGATGCGAGCTCGTGTCGACAAGCAGACGGTCGAGCCGTCGATCTACAAGATCGCGCTCAATCTGGCGGCGTCGCGGCGGCGTTCGAAACGGATCTGGCGCTGGGTGTCGTCCGACACCATCCGGGCCCCGTCGTCCGCCGACGAACCGGCGGACGACGCCATCTCCGCACGCCAGGAACTCGGACGTCTGCGCCGCGCCGTCGAAGGGCTTCCTGAGGACCTGCGGCGCGTGATCATGCTGTGCGAATATTCAGAGTTGAGCTACGACGAGATTGCGGGGATCCTGTCTATTCCCGCCGGAACCGTGGGCTCGCGCCGCCATCGCGCGCTTCAGCGGTTGCGGGAGACGCTCTCCGAGGCGCCGACACGACATGACTGAGTCCGACGATCTGTTCGTTACCCTCGAACCGCCGCCGGGCGGGCCGGCGCGTCTGCGGTCGCGGATGGACCGCGAGCAGCGGCGGAGGGCGCGGCTCAGACGCCTGCGGTCGGCGGCCGTCGTGGGCGTGCTCGGCGGCGTCCTGGTCATCGGGGGGATCGCCTTGGGTCCCGGGGTCGCGCCCGACCCTCTCCCGGCGGAGTTAGACCTGGTCCGAATGGCATTGGGACAACTCGCTCCCCCGATCGAGCCGGTCACCCTCCCGGAGGCCGCGCGGATGTCGACCGCGGTGCGCCGGGTGCCCTTGCCGACCGACGAGGTCGTGTTCTATCTCATCGGCTCGATCCAAGAGTAGCCGCGGAGTCGTGCCACCGGGCTGCGCTGCCCGGTGGTAGCATCAGGTGAGGACTCGCCGCGCGCCGCCCCCACGCGGTCACCTGGGCCAGCGCCTGCCGGAACAACCTCATGCAACGGAAGAGTCGTTGGGTTGCGCTGACGGTGACCTGTGTCGCCCTGGTGTCGCTGGCCTACGCGGTCTCGGCCTTCCTGCTCGCCGGTCGCCGATGGCCGGCGGGACCGATCCCGATGGAGATGCAGTTGGGCAACGGCGGTGGCCTGCTCGACGGGTCGGCCGACTGGGACGAATGTGCCATCGCGGCGCTGTCCGAATGGAACGCGCATCTCGGTCGCACCGGCCGCTTCTTCGACCCGATCCGTGCTGCCACCACAGTGCCGAGCCAGAACGATCTGGTCAACAGTGTGTTTTGGTCGGCCGATATTTTCGGCACGCCCTTCGGCGAGCAGACCATCGCCGTGACGGCCAGCGTGGCTCGGTTCGAGAACGGCGTCGACACGACCATCGAGGCGGACGTCGTCTTCAACAGCACGTTGCCGTTCAATTGCTATCGCGGCCCGAGAGGGCTCGGGCCGGTGCCCGAGACCCAAGACGCCCTGGACCTGCGGCGCGTGGCGGCGCACGAGTTCGGGCACGTCCTGGGGCTGGGCCACCCGAATCAGGGGGGGCCGCCGCAGCGCGTGCACGCGATCATGAACTCGACCATCAGCGACGTCGATGCACTGCAGGCCGACGACATTCAGGGGGCGTTGACGTTGCATGGGGTGCCGGTCATCGGCATCCCGTTTCCACCCCGTGACCAGGTGCTGGGGTTCTTTCTGGCCCTCGAGACGGTCTATCGCGACACGCTGGGGCGGGCGCGTGACAACCCAGGCTTCGTCGATGCGGAGGGGTCCGCGGTCTGGTTCCCGGAGTGGCTGCGTTACGTACTCAACGACTGCTCGGAGGAGGAGGCGACGAGTCGGGTGCTGTTACAGATCAGCGGACAGGGTATTCAGCCGGTCTGCGGCGTGGTCGGCCCGGGTGTCATCGACTTCCCGCCCAGGGACCAGTCCCTCGACTTTCTACAGATTCTTGACACCTTCTATCGGGATCAGCTGAGTCGCCCGGTGGAGTTGAGCCATATCGATTTGGAGGGCAAAGCGGTCTGGCTGCAGGAATACCTGCGGTATCGCGCCAACGGGTGCACCGACGCCGAGGCGACCGGCCGGGTCGTGACGCAGATTGGGGGTGGCGGCATTGCCGCGGTGTGTGGGAGTCCCCCGGTGCCCCCGACCGTCCCCCCGGACTATCCCGGCTGTTCGATAGACACGGTCGTCGTTGGGGGCACTGCCGCCGGCAGGCTGGAGGCGACCGATTGCAGCGCGCCGCATCGGCTGGGGGCGCGGGCCGACCTCTATCGCGTCGACGTGACCGCCGGCGAGGTCGTGACGATCACGCTGGATCGCGGGTCGCTCGACGATCCGTATCTGATCTTGGTCGACCCCGGCGGCGCGGTGGTCGGCAGTGACGACGATGGCGGCTCCGGCGTCAATGCGTCGATTGCGGGAGCGTTGCCGGCGGGGGGGACCTACACTGTCGAGGCGACATCGTTCGATGGCGGAATCGGCACCTATACGCTCGCGGTGACATCAGGTCTCCCGCCCTGTCCGACCAGCCCGATTCTGGTGGGTTCGACCATCCCCGGAACGCTGACGAGTGCCGATTGTCTGGCTCCCCACCGACCGCAATCTCGCGCCGATGTCTATACCTTCGATGGATCGCCGACCCAGCGCGTCGACATCGCCATGGCGGGGAGTTCGCTCTCTGACCCGTATTTGATTCTGGCCGGGCCCGACGGGCAGGTCGTGGCGGAGAACGATGACAGCGTCGGGACTGATTCGGCGCTGTCCGCGCTGCTCCCGGTGGCTGGAACCTACACCATCGAGGCGACGGCGTTCGGCGGCGAGACGGGCTCCTACACCCTGAGCCTGACCGAGGGCACGACCGGATGCGTGACGACACCGATCACGACCGGCGACATCTTCAGTGGAACCCTCGGCACCAGCGACTGTTTGGCGCCCCACCGCTCGCAATCGCTGGGCGACCTGTACACGTTCGACGGCAGCAGCGGGCAAGTGGTGACGATTTCCCACGACGGTGTGTCGCTCTTCGACCCGTATCTGCTGCTTGTCGGCCCGGGGGGCACCGTGGTGGCTGAGGACGACGATAGCGGCGACGGGCTGAATTCTTTGAATGCCCTGATCGCCGGCTTCACGTTGCCCGTTTCCGGGACCTACACTATCGAGGCGACGGCGTTCCAGACCGGGCAAACCGGGGCCTATAACCTGGGTCTGACGACGACCGGTGCCGCGCAAACACTCGGCCGTCCAGTCCGTTCGCCGGCACCGGGCCACAAGGACCCGTCGAGCCTGAAGCAGCGACGCGCGCCTAAGTAGTCGCCAGGAAATCTAAATAGTCGGCACGAACTGTGGGAGCACGTAGGCGAAGATCATCGTTACCACGGCCATGAACAGGGCCAGGATGATGCTGTGCTTCAGCGTCATGCGGAAGAGGCGCCCCTCCTGGGACGACGCCATCCCGGTCGCCGCCACGGCTACGGCGATGCTCTGTAGCGAGATCATCTTCCCCATGACCCCCGTAGCAGCGTTGGTGGAAGCGGTCAGGATCGGGTTCAAACCGAGCGCGTTGGCGGTCACCACTTGCAACGTGCCGAACAGCGCGTTCGATGAGGTGTCGCTGCCGGTCAGAAACACGCCGGTCCATCCGAGCATGGCGCTGAAGAACGGGAACAACGTGCCGGTGGCGGCAAAGGCCAGGCCCAGCGTCGAGGTCATGCCGGCGTAGTTCATCAGGAACGCGAGCGCAAGAACGGACCCGATAGTCAGGAGCGGCATCGAGAGCTGCTTGAACACCCCCCGCACGATGCCGAAGAATTTGGCCGGTGATAGCCCCAACACCAATGACGCGGCGAAGGCGGAGAGGAAACACGACGTGCCCGCCGCCGACAACCAGGGGAAGCCGTAGACGGCCGGGTAGGGTGACGGCTCCGGGGTCAGCGGTGGGACGCGGGTGATGAGTCCGTCGAGCAGCGGTACCGGGATCGACAGACTGAGTGCGTTCAGCATCGCCTGAACCGGCGGAAAGCGCCACACCAACACGAAGACGACGAGCAGAACATACGGGCTCCAGGCGACGAAGATTTCGCCACCCGTGTGGGTATGCCCGGCTGATGTCACCTCGACATCGTCTTCGAGGCGGAAGATGTTCTTCGGCTGCCACATCTTCATGACCGCGATCATGGCCACGAGCGCGGCGATCGAGGCCAGAATCACGGCGAGTTCCGGTCCCAGGGTGCTTGACGCCCACAACAGCACACCGGCGAACGTCACCGAGCAGGCCGCGATAGGAGGCAGCACTTCGAGCGCTCGCTTGAACCCGGACATGATGACGACCATGTAGGCCGGGATGATGAGGGCGATCAGGGCACACAATCGGCCCGTCATGGTGCTCAGGGCGTCGACCGGGAGTTCCGTGATCCCCGCGAGCGTGGTGATGGGAATACCCAGCGACCCGAAGGCGACTGGCGCGGTGTTGGCCACCAGGCAGATGAAGGCGGCATAGAACGGCGAGAACCCGAGCCCGGTCATCATGGCGGCGGCCACGGCGACCGGGGTGCCGAATCCGGCCGCACCTTCGATAAAGGCCCCGAACGCAAAGCCGATCAGCACCGCCTGCAGGCGACGGTCGTCGCTGAGCGATCCGATCGAGTCTTTGATGATCTCGAACTTGCCCGTGTCCACCGTCACCCGATACAAGATCAGTGAGGCGATGACGATCCAGCCGATGGGGAAGAGCCCGAACGCGGCGCCGTAGACCATGGAGGCGCCCGCTTGCGGCACCGGCATGCGGTACACACCGACGGCCAGCACCAGCGCTACACCGAGCGCGCTGAGGCCGGCGATCCAACTCGGCTTACGTTTGACCCCCAGCATGTAGAACAGGATGACGAGAGGGACGGCGGCCACCAGCGTGGAGAAGCCGAGGCTGTCTGCGAGGGGTGTGTAGTTTTGTTCCCACATGATCGAGTATTCCGCGCAAGAAGTAAGGTTGAACCGGTTGGCAGACTGTAGCACGTGGGGCTGCTGATGACGATACTTGAGGGAGGACCGCGCATGGCCGCGAACCGTCGCCGCTCATGTGTCACCATGCCGGTGGCACGACAGATGGTGAGGAGGCACACGATGAGAGGGCTTGCAGCAGGGTTGGCGATCGGTCTGGTCGTCGCTAGCGGGGTCAGCGGGGTTGTCGCGGCCCAGGACTGGCCCCAGTGGCGCGGGCCGGACGGTCGACGGATCTCGAGTGAGCGCGACCTGCCGACGATCTGGGGCCCTGACACCGGCGTGGCGTGGCGGACGCCGTTGCGTGGTCTCGGAGTGTCGTCGCCCATCGTGTCCGGCGATCTGGTCTTTCTGACCTCACAGCTTGGCCGGGGTCCGTTGCGGCCAGGAGGGCACCCGACACTGGTGCGCGGTGGAGCAGAGTCGCCAGACGATGAGCGGCCCCTCGGTGGCGCGCGTGTCGATGGCGACGGCGACGGGGTGCGTTTCCTGGTCAGCGCGTTCGACCGCCGAGACGGGCATCTGGTCTGGGAATACGAACTCGCGGCGGAGGGTGACCAGCCGCAGGCCCACCAGAAGCACAACATGGCCACTCCGAGCGCAGTCTCAGATGGCGACAGGGTCTACGCCTGGTTTGCCACCGGGCAACTTGTGTCGCTCGATCTCGACGGCGAGCTGGTCTGGCAGCGTCACCTTGGTCGCGACCACGGGTCGTATGAAATCGTCTGGGGCCACTCGAGCTCGCCGGTTCTCTACCAAGACCTGATCATCCTGCAGTCCGACCACGAGAACGGGGCGTATCTGTTGGCGCTCGACCGACGCACGGGGCAGGCGCGCTGGAAGGCGGACCGGGGTCCGGCGCTGCGGTCGTTCAGTACGCCACTCGTGGTGGCTGGACCCGACGGCGACGAGCTCGTGGTCAACGCCAACGCGGGGCTCGACGGCTACGACCCGGCGACCGGCGAGTGGCTGTGGCATGCGGACGGGCACAACGAATACCCGGTCGCGGCCGCCACTTTCGATGAGGACGGGATGGTGTACACGGCGCGGGGGCACCGCGCCGGGCCCTATCTGGCCATCCGGTTGGGCGGGCGCGGGGTGGTGGACGAGACGCATGTGGCGTGGCGGGTGCCGACCGGCGCCCCCTATGTGTCGTCCATCCTGTACTACGAGGGACTGATCTACATGGCCAACGGCAACGGCATCGTCACCGCGGTCGACGCGGCCACCGGTGACCGGGTCTGGCAGGACCGGCTTGGCGGCATCTACTCGGCATCGCCGGTGGCCGGAGACGGCAAGGTTTATCTTTTTAGCGAAACCGGCGAGACCGTCGTGCTGCGAGCCGGGCGTGAACCGCACGTCCTGCAGCGGAACGACCTGGGAGAGCGGGTGGTCTCGTCACCGGCCGTTTCCGCTGGCCGGATTTTCATCCGGACCGACGACGCGTTGCTGGCGGTCGGCCAGTAGCGGTGGCGCAAGAACGACCGGACGAATCGACAGTTCCGAGCCCACGACCACAGACGGGCCCCGTCCCTGCCGGCGGGTCCGTGAAACACCTCGACCGACACGTGCTCGCGGTTGTCGATGGCCGGACCACACAGGCCGCCGCCGCCGCGGGCGCCCACCTGACGTGCCACTCCGGATGCACTCCCTGCTGCTTCGGTCCGTTCGCCATCACCCCGCTCGACGCCTGGCGTCTGCGCCACGGACTGGACGAACTGGCGTCCGTCGACCCGGCGCGGGCCACGGGGGTCCGTCGGCGTGCCCGCCTCGCCGCGAGCGAACAAGCGGGCACGTTTCCGAGGGGCCAGGTCGGTGTGTTCGCCAGTGAGGGGCACGAGGCACGGTTCCACGAGGCGTTCTCGTCGGCGCCGTGCCGGCCCTCGACCCCGACTCGGGGGCCTGCCTCGTATACGCCTGGCGGCCCGTCGTGTGCCGAACCCACGGACCACCGCTCCGTGAACGGGGCGGCGACGTGCCCCATTGCCCGTTGTGCTTCACCCAGGCGACCGCGGCCGAGATCGAGGCCGCCCGCACGCAGATCGACGTGGAGGACATCGAGTCGGCAGCGATCGAGGGCGTGGCGGGGGAGACCGGCCGGCGCGCGATGACCACCATGACCTTCGCGATCGCCGAGACGACGTAGGCGCCCCGACCATGCGGGTCGGCTATGGCGCCTGGATGCCGAGGCTGGACTTCGAGCCGTCACCCGTCGGCGATGCCGCCGAGGCTCACGACGTGTTCTTGGCCAGGGACCTGCGGGCGCGGGCGATTCTGGAGTGGACGGTGCCCAGCGGTAGGCCGAGCCGGGAGGCAATGTCCGGGTAGTCCATACCATCGCGAAGGCGGAGGGCAAGGATTTCTCGCTGCGCCGGCGGCAGGTTTCCCAGGTGAGGCAGAGACGCTTTCCACTCGACCGTGCGGACATCAACCAGGCCGGACGGGGTGTCGGCGTCTGCGCTCGCGGCGGCCTGCGTGTCGAGCACGTCCGAGGCGATGCCCGCCAGCCACGAACGCAGCGCGGAGCTTTCCGACTCGTTCATGTGTCCTCCGGCTTGCAACCAATCGAGGAGTCACGGATTACATCACACAACGACCCGCCTTGGGCTCATTTTTTACGGCGGCGCGGCGCAGTGGTGGCCCGTCGTAACCCGCCCGCCGGCAGGGCGGCGGAGGCCCCTGCCTGACACTCGAACGGACGCAAAAACCATGAAATTGAACGGACGTAGATACGGAATTTTGGAGATTATCCATTCGCTGGGCGCCGCGGGAGAGGGACCATGGAAGCGACTCTGAAATCATTGGTGTTTTCACGCTCTGTCGCGTCGGGTCAGGCTCCTTTGACGGGCATGAATTTTGCATTGATTGTCTGCAATATGTCCGGAGCCACGAGGTTGGTCTTATTTGGAGGTGGATGCATGAAGTTTGGGAAGTTGCTCATGGTCGCGCTAGGGACGCTCGTCTTGCTCCCCGCCGCGGCATCAGCGCAAAGCCAATTCGCTGGCAACGTCCAGGATGACACCGGGGGCGCGTTGCCCGGCGTCACCGTGACGGCGGCCAGTGAGGCACTCATCGAAGGTTCGCGTCTCGCCATCACCGACGGCACGGGCCAGTACCAGATGATCGATCTGCGTCCTGGCCTCTATACGTTGACCTACGACCTCCCCGGGTTCGGCACGCAGGTGCGGAACGAAGTCAACCTGCCCTCCGACGTCACGAT
>CAUZAY010000111.1:0-12451 GCA_963577695.1 Vicinamibacteria bacterium
CCTGCAGGGCGCACACCGACCAGGACCCGGCTGACTGCCCGAAGATGGTGACGTTGCCCGGGTCTCCGCCGAACGCGGCGATGTTGTCCCGCACCCACTGGAGCGTGGCGACGTGGTCGAGGATGCCATAGTTCCCGGACGAGCCATGCTGCGACTCGGCGGTCAGCGCCGGGTGCGCCAGGAACCCGAGAGGGCCCAGCCGGTAGTTGGCGGTCACCATCAGCACGCCCTTCTTCGCCATGGCGGTGCCGTCAAAAATCGTCGCGCTGCCGACACCGGAACTGTGCCCCCCACCGTGGAACCAGACCATGACCGGCAGCTCCTGACCGACCGAGGCCGGCGACCAGACATTCAGTGTCAAACAGTCTTCGCTACGCGCCAGCTCCCCGCGCGAGTACGGCGAGTCCTCCTCGTTGCGCGCCTGCCAGCAGGCAGGCCCGAACTCGGTCGCCATCCTCGTGCCGTCCCAGGACTCGACCGCCGTGGGCGGGCGCCATCGGAGGTCGCCGACCGGCGGCTTCGCGAACGCGATCCCGCGGAACACCGAAACATCAGCGGTCTCGTCGGCCCACGCACCTTCCAGTGCCCCCGCCACCGTCTGTGCCACAGGCTCGACCGCCATCTCGGCCGTTTCATGGGAGGTCGCGGTCTGGCCTCCGCAGGCCGCGACCACCGTGATGATACCCAGCACGCCTAACCCGACCATCGTCTGATTCATACGCATTGATTGCTCTCCACAGTTCATGACCGCGCAAACGGCCTACGGCCTCGTTTCAACCTCGACGCTGAACCACCGAAAACCGCTGTAGGTGGCGGTCCCGTCGATACGGGTCACAGTCGCGCGGTTGTCATACCGTTCGCGCATCTCAACCGGGACCAGCTGGCCCAGCCCCTCGGCGCCCTCGGCGTCAAGGACCTCGAAACGAACCGCGATGACCGCTTTGACGGCCGCATCGTCCACCACCAGTTCGGTCGCGAGCACCCGTCCGGTGGCCGTTTCGATCCAGAAGCGGCCCTGCGTCGGCATGTTCCGTCCGTCCCCACCACGGAGTACTGTCGTCGGCCACGTCTCGCGATAACCAAGCACCTGCACGCCGGCGCCGTCGTCGGGCTCCGGGCGGTCGAGCCCGAGCGGGGGCGAGGTGTCGCTGACCAGCTCGAACGCGAACCGCGACTTGTGCGACGCGCGCAGAAACAGCAGGGCGTAGGTCGGCGTATTGAAGTTCCGCGCGACGTTGCCCAGATTGTAGCGGGCGCTTTCGGCCCGAATGGTCGCAATCTGTCGGTTGGTCGAGGCGGGCGCGTTCAGAAAGAGGTTGGCCAACCGCTCGTCTCGGTCACGCACGGCCCGCCGGTCGACCTCGAACACGTCACGAAACCCGTAGTAGCGCTGCTCGCCCTCTGGCCTGAACAACAGGAAGTCTGACTGCAGGACGCGCCGCCGGGCCCGACCCGGTCCTCCCCGCACACGTTGCTCGTAGCGCTCCTCGGCGACCATCCCATTGAGCTGGGTATGCAGCATCTCGACATAGGACGTCGCCCGGGTGAGCAGCTCGACCGTCGACGGCTCCTGCGCCCGGCCGACCGCTAGCGCCGCCAGGACCATCACGGCCATGAGCACGCCCACCCACCGGCGCCTTCCGCCTTCGCCGAGGCTTCGGCGGACAGGCCCACGGGTACTTCGGCGGGCAGGCCCGCGGGTAAGCTCCCCTGTCGTTATAATGCCGGCCAGACCGTCCTCCGCCGAAAGCCCAGGAGTCACACAATGCGCCATTCGACCAGGTTCGCCGTCGCCGCAGGAATTCTCTGGTTGCCGAGCGTTGTCCTCACCGCCCAGTTGCTCGTGCGCGAGCAGGCGCCAACGGACCGTGCCGCGGACGTCCCGGCGGCGGAAATCGAATCGATCATTCGAGACATGGCCGCCGAATCGCGCGCCACCACGCGTCTGTTGGAAGGGGGCAGCTTCAACATCAACATCCGACGTCTGGAAGCCCCCGAAGCGGCGCTGACCCATCCGAACACGACAGACGTCTACGTCGTGCGTGAAGGTTCGGGCACACTGGTAACCGGGGGGCAAGTGCTGGATAACGAGGGTCGCCCCTTCGACGGGCCACGCGGCGCCGCCATCCGCGGCGGCACCGAGCGCGTCGTCAGCGCCGGCGATCTGGTCTTCATCCCGGCCGGGGTCCCCCACCGCTTTCGTGAGACCGACGGGATCACCTGGTTCAACATCCGCTTCGACACCCACAGATAGGGTTTTCGGGGCGCGGCGCCCGGCTGACCAGGCGCAACGAGGGAGCAGGCAAGCGGCCGCCCCGCCCGGCCGGGGGCGATCGAGGAAGCAACGCCGCCAGCTGGGATGCCCCGCTCCGAAAACCGGCGACGTCGGACGATTATGGCGCCTGGCAGACGAAGTTCGCCGCGTCGTCGGTGCTGCCACTCCCGGAATACACCGCCTGCTGCGGATACGGGCACAGGGGGCGGGTGCGGTCGACGGCACCATCACGCGTCCGCGACGCGATGATCTGGTCTGGCGCGTTGCCCCGCTCCACCCAATCTTCCATCACGGTCAACGCATCGAAGGCGTTGGGGCCCTCGCCGCCGGCACAGTGGCCCATTCCGGGGGCCATGAACAACCGGAACCCATCGCTGACCATCGCTTCGTCGCCCACGGCCTCGACCACGCGATCGTAGTACTGGGTGGCGTTGGCCGGCGAGATCTGCGCGTCAGCCCACCCGTGATACGCCAGCAACTTTCCGCCCCGAGCAAGGAACGGCCGCAGGTTCGGATCGAGCGCGTTCAACGTGTCGTTGTCTATCTCCTCGGCCGCCACGATGTCGGCGTCGAAGTCGAACTGGTCAATGGACCAGTCGAGATCGCCGTGGATCAGATAGCGATACTGGTCGATCCCTGTGGCGCGGGCCGAGCGCGTCCACCCCATGTCAGTCCAGTTGAGCTCGCTGCCCGGCAACACCCCGGTGATGGCGCGGCCGGTCTTCGGGTTTTCTGGAGACGAATACATCATCTCGGCCGTGGCCACCTGAGCCGCCGTCAAACAGTCATCGCCGGCCCCGCCTGAGCACTCCAGCACGCCCGGGTCGAAGTCGCATCGCTCAGGGTCACCCACCACGCGGTCTTCGACGCCATCGGCGGCGTCACATGCGGCCAGCACCGCCTCGTGAAGCAGCTGCACCTTCGCCTCCGGTAGCCGCGCATCGTCATGCCGATCGAGATGCTTGGCGACCCGGAGCGACCCGGCCGCGCGTCCCATCCAGTCGTTTCCGGGGGCGCCGGCGATGATGCCGTCATAGTCCTCTGGAAACCGCTGGGCCTCTTTCATCGCCTGGCGCCCGCCGGCCGAGCAGCCGAACCAGTACGAGTGCTCGGGACCGTCACCGTAGAAGGCTGCGATGACATCCTTCGCGGTCACGGTCATCTCATGCACCGAGCGCCAGCCAAAGTCGACCACCTTCTCGGGGTGCTCGTACCCGAACTCGGCGCTGCCGCCGACGTGGCCCGTGTCAGTCGACGCGGTGGCGTAACCCCGCTCCACGCCGGACGCCATCGACCGGCCGCCACCCTGGCGAAGACTTCCGGTGAACGCACCGTTGCCGACGGCTTGCAGCTTGCCGTTCCAACCCTCGGCCGGCATCCACACTTCCATCTTGATGTCGGAGTCGGTGGACGGGGTCAGGGTGGCCGCCACCCGACAGAACGCCGGCAATGCGCCGTACTGTCGGGCCTGCCCTTCGGACAGCGACCGACCGGCCGGCATCGGTGGAGCGAAGGCCCCAGCGGCGACCGCTTCGGAGGCGGTAATCGTCACGTTGGGCAGCGCCAACGTGGCCAACGTGTCGCACGAGACCGCCGGACTGCCAGCGACAGTCGACCCCGCGTCGGCTTCAGGCATCGTGGCAGTTGACGCCGTATTGCAGGCGGCGACCACGGCGAGCACTGCCGCAGCGCTGAACGAGAGCGCAGTCGTTCGCAGATGTGTCATGTGAAGGTCCTCAGTAAGTCGTCTAGTTCTGGCCACCCGCGGCCGCTTCCGCCCTTTCGAGCGCCCGTGCCCCGGACATGATGCCCTCCATCCCGATGTTGCCTTCGTGGCAGGCATACTCGAAGACCGGATCGGTCGACTGTTTGAGCGGCACCATCGCGCTCCACGACGCGTCCCAGGTCTTCGGATCGGTGATCGTTACTTCGTATTGCAACGTGTCCTCGGTGACCCGCGTGAGCCGCTCCACCAGATGGAGACGGTCGCTCGACCCCATGAACGAGCCGGTCGTCGAATAGTTGGTCGTGTCGATGACCAGGGTGTCGCCCTCGAAATGCCCCCGCGAATCGCCATGCATCTGCCGGATGCCATCATCCACATGAGGTCCCGCGTCCAACGGGATCACGCGAGAACCGCCCATTTCCATGTAGAGGACCACATGGCTCGAACTCTGAAACACCTGGGTGTAGCTGTTGTATCCAGCCCCAAGTCGAGGCACACCCCAACTGATGCACCGTTCGCCGAGACTCCGGTCTTCCGGACCACGCGCGTGTCGCTGGCGAGCCGCCGCCCGAGTGGCCAGCACGGAGTCGGCCGCGGCGGTTCGACCGGGCAGTCGGCCGTTCGGAGGATCGGTCACCAGCGAGGTCCGTGCGTTCCAGTCGCGATCGACCATCCAGAACTGGTTGTAGTTGCCGGTGGCGGTGTCTCGCGACGAGAAGGTCTGTGCCTCCGCCAGGACCGCGGAAAACACACTGTCGCCGAAGGCAGCATCGTCTGCCTCGCTGTTGAACAGCTCGCCGGCGCGCGCCTGCAATGCGGCCAACTCCTCCGGCGTCAGCGTCGCCCGGTCACCGAGCACCTCAGGTCGCTCGAGCGGTGTGACATTGTTGTTCGCCCAGACCCCTTGCAAGTCGGGGTGGCCATCGGGCGTGCGTGGCGCCGTCCAAGTCTGTCCAGCGGCGGGCTGAGCCGTCACGCCACCGAGAGTCAAGACCAACAGTGCGGCACTGAGCGGAACACAGGATCGCATACTCACGGCACCTCCTCGGAGTAGGAACAACCTCGATACTTTGCTGGAAAGGATACCACCTGGTCGACCCAACTGCCCACCGTACGCGGCTTACAATCGACGATGGTGGCAGACCCTCAAGCGCTCCCGGCGCGAGTTGGACGGTACGAGATTGAGCGCTTCCTGGGCCAGGGCGGCATGGGCCGCCTGTATCTGGCCAAGGACCCCATGCTCGGGCGTCCGCTCGCTATCAAATTGATTCGCGACGAGATCGAAGACGGCGACGTCCGCGCGCGGTTCATGCAGGAGGCGCGCGCGGCCGGCAGTCTCAAGCACCCCAACATCGTCACTGTTTTCGATGTCGGCGAACACGAGGGCCACCCGTTCATCGCCATGGAGTTCGTGGCCGGCGAAACGCTCAGCGCGGTCATTGAACGAGCGGAGCCGATGGCGCTCGGGACGAAGCTGCACCTGACTGAGCAGCTCTGTCGCGGGCTTGCGCATGCGCACCGGGCCGGCCTGGTTCACCGCGACATCAAGCCGGCGAACCTGATGGTCGACGACCAGGGCGCACTCCATATCCTCGACTTCGGTATTGCGCGCATCGACGGGTCCGGGTTGACATCGACGGGGGTTGCCATCGGCACGCTCAACTACATGTCGCCGGAGCAGGTGGGCGGCCAGGACGTCGACCACCGCAGCGATGTCTTTGCCGTTGGGGCGGTGTTCCACGAACTGCTGGCGTACCAGAAGGCCTTTCCGGGCACCATCCAGGATGGGCTGATGTATCGCATCGTCCATGGCGAGCCGGCGTCACTGGGGGAGGCCTGCCCCGAACTCGACCCGGCCATCACGGAGATGGCGACGCGAGCGATGAGGACGCGCGCCGCCGAACGCTATCAGGACCTCGACGAGATGGCCAACGCCCTGGTGGAAATCCGCCAGCGAGTCGATCCGTCCGGGTCTCTTGACACCATCGCGGCGGGCGACCCGCAAACCGTGCTCTCGCCGACGTCTGGCGCCGACCAATGGACGTCCCAGGCGCCGGCGTCGTCATCGTCGGACCGAGTCGGCCCTGCCCGCCCCCCCCCGCGGGACGCACGTGCCTCAGCCGGGCGACGCGGGTTCGACTGACCCGACCATCACCAGCCGGCCGAGCGAGACCGCCAGACGCGGACTGGCGCAACGCTGGTGGGTCTGGGCCACCGGCGCCGCGGCGGCGCTGGCGGCCACCGCCGTCGTTGTGTCGATGATTCGGGAACCACCGGCGCCTGACGGCCCCGCCCCGGACGGCATCTGTTCCGCCGAGGGCCGGCGAGGCGACCGAGTCGGCGCCGGAACCGACAGCCGTCGCGACCGACCCGCCGACCACATCGGCCCCCGCCACCGACCAGGCTCAAAGCCAGGGCCAGGACAACGCCCCAGAGCCACCGCGACCCGCGCCGCCCTCCGCGGTCGGCACACCGGACCCGGCCGGAGTCGCCGTCGGGGACAGCAACGAGCCACCGGCCGATATGCGACTCGAGACACTGCGCCAGGAAGCGACGAACGCGTATGACCGGGGTGACCGGGAGGCGGCGCTGAGCGCGGCCTCGGCGGTCGTGCAGTTGGTGCCGGACAACGACTATCGGCGGGCCCGAGCTGGGCTCGACGCGGCCGCACCCCTGGCCCAGACCGCACCGCCTGAGCGTGTCGATACCGCCGCCGCGAACGCCCCGGCCGCGATCACGCGTGCCCTGGCGCGGTACCAAGCGGCGTATCAGGGAGTCGATGCCGCCGCGCTCGAGTCCGTTTATCCGAACGTGCCTCCTCGGGCCATGCTCGACGCGATGGAGAGTTTCTCGATGTACGAGGTGGAACTAATCCGGCAACCGCCGGTGATTAGCGGCGACACCGCGACTGTCGAGACCCAGCTCTCTTTTTCGGCGCGCAGGAAAGCCGGGGGGACCGCACAAGCCGATGGCCCCGCGACGTTCGAATTTCGTAGAGAGGGCGCCGACTGGCTGATCGCCCAGATCGACATGAGTGGCGTGGGGTAGTCGGGCCCGAGCCCCGAGGGGTCGGTGGCGCTGGCCCATGAGTCGCCGCGGCGGCGGACCCGAGCGCCGGCCCGCGACCCGAGCGCGACCCGGCCCTGCACCGAGGCGGCTGCGAGCCCGGCCAGCACCGGGGCCTCGTCCGCCCACTCGTCGAGCAGGCCATCATCGTCCCCATCGCCCGAGCCGCCATGCGCCAGCAGCCTCCCGATGTGCGCGGTCACGGTCGCCAGCACCTCCTCGACGTCGGCCGCGTCCAGCGGTGGGCAGGGGTGGAAGCGCAGCGTGTCGCCGTTCCGCGCGAAGACGCCGTCAAGAACGAGGGCGTGAAAATGAACGTTGAGATTGAGCGCGCCCCCAAATCGCTGGACGATCACCACCGCGCCACTGCGCCCGTCCATCACGCCATCCTCGCGCGCTCGCCGGCGGAGGAAGCCGAGAATCGCACGCATGGTGCGCCCCACGACGGCGCGGCACAGGGCGTGGTCCCAGGCCAGCCGGTAGCGGAGGCGGCAGGGCAAACTCAGCATCCATTGCCGCACGGGCACTCGCGGGAACACGTTGTCGACGAGATGCGCGGCGCGCTCTGCCATGCGTCGCCCGCCACAGCTCGGACAAAACCCGCGCCCCTTGCAACTGAAGGGCACGAGGCGGTCGAACCCACAGCCCGTGCATCGGAACCGGGCGAAGCCCCCACCGAGCGAGCCGCACCGCAGGAACTTGTGAAACTCCTGCTCCACGAAGCCGGGGAGGCCCTCGCCGTCGCGCAGGTCGGCCGCCTGCGCCCGAAACGTCTCAAAGTGATCGCGGACCACCTGATACAGGACGCCCGCCGCAGGCTGCCGCGGTTCGTAGGTCGTCGACGGCGAGGTCACGCCCGGTCGAGCGCAGAGCCCGTGCCACGTGCCGCGCCCCCAGGAAACCGGGGCTGTCTAGGCGATCAGGCTCACGACCACGCAGTTATTGCGCCACACGAGAGAACAGGCGGTGGCAGAGTTCGCCACGCATCAGTTGCCTGTCACGCCGCGGGTTCCGTCTCCGATCCTCGTTGTTTCCCACGCGCGGATGATGGTGCCGCCGCGCGGTCACGACAGATGGTAGCGCTCACCGGGTCTTGGCACCGTGACGTTGGCGCCGAACCGCTCCGCGGTCGCGTCCGCCAGGCTGAGCGACGCGGTTTCCTCCGCGTGCACTAGAATTGGCCCCCGTGCAACCTCAGCAGTACCAGCAGCTCGCAGAGACGGAGGACCGCCATTGGTGGCACCGGTCGCGGCAGACGCTGGCCGCCCGATACATAGACCGGATGGCACTCGGCGACCATGCGAGGATTCTGGACGTCGGATGCGGGGCTGGGGGCACGACACGATTTCTGCTGCGATACGGGTCGGTGGTTGGTCTCGACCGATCAGAGCACTCGCTGGTACACGCCCGCCGCAAGGCGCCGGCCGCGACGCTCGTCCAGGGCGACGCCAACCAGCTCGGCACGTTGTTCGCCTCCGCCTCGTTCGACCTCATTACCTTCTTCAACGTCCTCTACCATCAGTGGATGACGGACGACCAGGCGATCATCGACGGGGCGGCCCGACTGTTGCGGCCCGGCGGCCATCTGCTGCTGACCGAACCGGCGTTCCAACTCCTGTGGCGTCGCCATGACCGATTGGACATGGGCAAGCGCCGGTACCGGATGCGCGATTTTCGACAGTTTTTTCAGCGGACGGGGCTGGCGTACACAACCGGACAGTATTTCAATGCGCTGGCGGTGCCGGCGTGCCTGGTCCTGGCCCTCAGTGACAAGATGGGGTCGACCAGCAACGCCGCCGACGGCGAGACCGACGCCGGCGACCCGCACGACGAAGCGGCCGAAATGGCGGTTCCCAGAGCACCGCTCAACGACGCGTTGCGTCGATATATGGGTCTGGAATCTCGGCTGCTCGGCGCGGTCCCGATTCCACTTGGGGTCACTCTGCTGGCCGTCGGGCGCAAGTAGCTGACACCGGTCCATACTCTCCACACATGCCCAGACCTGACGTCTCACTCGTGTCGCCCGCCTACCGCGAGTCGGAGAACCTCCCGGTGCTCTATGACCGCATCGCCGCGGTCATGGACAAACTGGGGCGGACCTGGGAGTGGATCATCGTCGATGACCACTCGCCGGATGACACGTTCGAGGTCGTCACCGAGCTGGCGACCGGCGACCCCCGGGTGCGCGGCGTACGCCTGGCGCGCAACTACAGCTCGCACACCGCGATTACCTGCGGGCTGCACCACGCCCGCGGCACCTGCGCGGTGGTGCTGGCGGCCGACCTGCAAGACCCGCCGGAGGTGATCCCAGAGCTACTGGTCCCGTGGGAAGCCGGCGCACAGGTGGTCTGGGCGGTGAGGGGCAAGCGACTCGGGGAGAAACGGCGGACCTTGTTCTTCGCCAAACTGTTCTACATCTTCGTGCGGCATTTCGTCGGGATGAAGGAGATGCCGGCCACCGGCGCCGATTTCTTCCTCCTCGACCGGCGGGCCATCGACGGTTTCTGTCAGTTCGGAGAGACGAACGTGCATGTCCTGGCGCTCATCACCTGGATGGGTTTCCGCCAAGAGACCATCGTCTACACCAAGCAGGCCCGACTGCACGGCGAATCGGCGTTCAATTTCGAGAAGCGGATGCAGCTCGTGCTGGACTGCGTCACGTCGTTCACGACCAGACCGATCCGGGCCATGGGGTTGATCGGCTTCCTGGTCGCGCTGGCCGGCTTCTTCCTGGCCGGCCGCATCATCTGGGAAGCGTTTGTCCTCGAGCAGGGTCCGCCCGAAGGGTATGCCTCACTGATGGTGGCGCTGCTCGTCATTGGCGGGGTCCAGATGCTGATGATGGCGGTGCTGGGTGAGTATCTCTGGCGCGCGCTCGACGAAGCCCGGCGCCGGCCTCGGTTCCTGGTCGAGGCGCACGTCGGCCGGGACCCCGCAGTCTCCGAGGCGGCGCCCCCAGCAGTGTCGCAACCCGTGCCCCTCCCACAACCCGGCCGCGACTCAGAAACGTAGACCATGGGCCGGCCAGCACGCTGGCGTGAGGCGGTCGCGGTGACGGCCCTGGCCGCCGCGGTTGCGGCCCTGATAACCTATCCTGCCATCCTGAATCTGGACGAGGCGGGGCGTGTCGACAGCCCCGACGGACGCTGGGCCATCTGGAATCTGGAGCGCGAGCGCCAGTTTGCCGTCGACGGCATGGCCGTAGGACACGAACGCGTGATATGCCATAGGCTGCCTCCCTCTTCAAGCCACCAAGTTTCTCGTTGTAGCACCCCGGTTCACGTAAAATCCACCTGACACCGCTTCGTGATGACGGGCACGACGCGCCCGAGCTGCGGCACGTGCTGTCCCCAGCAGGAAGCGAAGTCTCGGAGAGACACCAAAGGAGTTGTTCCATGCCCACCCGCTTCACTTCAATCACCGTGGCCGGCATCATCCTCATATGCGCGCTGGTCGACCCCGCCACGGCCACGGCCCAGGTTGACCGGATCGCCGACCCAAACTGGACGACACCACGCACGGCGGACGGCCAACCGGACCTCCAGGGTCTGTGGGGGAACAAGACCATCACCCCAACCGAACGTCCCGACTCCGCCGGGGGACGAGCCTACCTGACTGATGAAGAGATGGCGGCGGCCAATCGCCAACGGGTCCAGTCCCTGCGGGACCAGGACGCCGCGCCGGCGCAGCGTACGTCCGCTGGCGGTCAACTGGGCGCCTACGGGAGCTACTGGCTCGACTCGGGCGACACCGTCCTGTCGACGGGGCAGACCTCGCTGATCGTCGACCCGCAGGACGGGAAGGCGCCGATCAAGTCGTGGGCGTCCGAGACCAAGGCGTACTATCTCGCCCACGAAGGCGAACACTATCAATACCTGAGCACCCTGGATCGGTGCCTGTCGCGGGGTGTCCCAGGCTCGATGCTCCCGGCCGGCTACAACAACACGCACCGTATCGTGCAGACGCCTGAGCACATCGTGCTTCAACACGAGATGATCCACGACCTGCGCATCATCCCGTTGTCCGATCATGCCCACATCGACGACCGGATCGGCCTGTGGATGGGCGATGCGCGGGCGCACTGGGAGGACGAGGTCCTCGTGGTGGAAACGCGGAACTTCCACAACCGGGGCTGGATCGCGACGAGTGGCGCCGGGCGGCGCCTGAAGGGCATTCTGACGACCGGCGCGATGCGCGTGGTCGAAAGATACGAACGGGTGTCAGAGACCACGATCATGTGGACCGTCACCGTCGATGATCCGAATGTCTACACGGCGCCCTGGACGATCTCGATCCCGCTCACGGCCGAGCCCGATTACGTGATCTACGAGTACGCGTGCCACGAGGGGAACTACGCCATCCCCAACATCCTCGCGGGCGCGCGGATGGAAGAGGAGGTTGCCGCACAGGCCGCCACGCCAGAGTCGCGGTAGGGCCGGGTGCCCTACTTGTGGTCTGCTTTCGGCTCGTAGTAGCGCCGGTAGTCTCTGACCTTGCCGTGCCGGGCCAGCCATCCGCCAAGCGGC
Source organism: Vicinamibacteria bacterium (assembly GCA_963577695.1). Taxonomy (GTDB): domain Bacteria; phylum Acidobacteriota; class Vicinamibacteria; order Vicinamibacterales; family UBA8438; genus UBA8438. The sequence goes on from CAUZAY010000111.1 coordinate 11,594, forward strand.
CCCATCCAGCGCAGTAGAAAATCGTTCGTGGCCCCGAGCTCGGTCAGTTCGATGAGGTTGCCGTCCATATCCTTCGCGAAGAAGAACGACTGACCGCCATTCGGCGACCGCTCAGGCTCGCTGACGATATCGACTCCTTTGCTGACCAGGTAGTCATGCCATCTGTGGGTGTTCCGCACGTTGAAGCAAATATGGGTCAAGCCGGCACGGTTCCACGGGACCTCGACCGGCGGCTGGTCTGGTCGAAACTCGAAGATCTCGAGCACCGCGCCGCCCGGGACGCGTATCCACCCGATCTTGCAGGTCGGCTGCTCGGCGTCGACACCGAAGAAGGACCGCAACCGCTCCGCCGGAACCTCTGACACACCCACGAGCGGACACCCAAAGACGTCCCAGTAGAACCGCACCGCCCGATTGAAGTCGGCGACGGTGATCCCGGTATGGCTGAACGATCGCACTCGCACAGGGAAGACTCCTTGAAGTCGCGAGACCGCGGCTACGACACGCGTGCTCGCTGATCGCCAGTATCGGCCGCCACCCGCAACTCCGTCGCCTTGATGTGTTCGGCCACGCGGAGCGCCTGCGCCGCGATAGTCAAGCCCGGGTTGACGGCGGCTGACGATGGGAAGAACGACGCATCGACCACAAACAGGTTCTCGACGTCGTGTGAACGGCAGTACGGGTCGAGTACCGACGCACCTGGGTCGGTGCCGAAACAGGCGGTGCCGCACTGATGGGTCGTGTTCCGGGTGTTATGGGAGTGGACATATTGAAACCGGAGCCCCAGCTTGCGCAGCATCTTCCGGACCTCGCCCACCAGGCGGTCGTGGGCCACGAGGTTGGTCGGGCAATAGTCGA
>CAUZAY010000112.1:0-12382 GCA_963577695.1 Vicinamibacteria bacterium
CGCTGATAAAGCGGTGTCATAGCGGTTTCGACGTATCTCACAGCGTACGCAACTGGCTGGGAATCTGCGCAGGAATACCGAGGTCCCCGACGGCCAGGTAGATCATGTCGGCGAAGTGATCGAGGTGGCGATAGCCGGACGCCCGGTTCTTGACGATCTTGATCAGCCGACTCAAGCCCTCACCGACGGCATTGGTGAGGGGTCTGTCGATGAAGGCCATGATGTGTACGAGGTGCGTCCGCAGGGTACCGACAAAGGCCCGCATCGTGGGGATGCGACTGCGCAGGGCCGCGGTCATCCAGCGTCGGAGGAACTTCGTAATGGAAGCGGTCGATGACCAGCGTCACATTCGGACAGTGGTGCGTGATCGCCCCGATGTAGGCGGGGCTCATGTCGCAACTGGCCCAGGCGACTCGCGCTTTCTGCCCCCGGCTCAACCAGTCGTTGAAGAAACGTTCGATCGCGTCTCGGCCCTTGCCCTGGCCGACCCACAGGACCCGCGCCCGGTCCAGATCGTAGACGAGGGTGGCGAATTTGCGGCCCTTGCAGAAGGAGATTTCGTCGACCCCAAGCGTGGTCAGACCGGTACCGAATAGCGCGACAAAGTACAAGGGGGGCCTGGACTGTTACACGAATCTCAACAGGCAGACGATAGCAACTGTCTTGAAAGTCAAGTGAGCTCTTGATCGTTCACCTAACGCCACGGCGTGTCGGTACGCATCATCACGTGGAGGATCGTGAGCAGTGTGCGCATGCACGCGATCAGCGCGACCTTCTTCGGTTTGCCCGCTCGTGCTGCTCGTTGGGGCGGCCCTGATGATCCGCTTGTCGCTCGCGCTGGGCTCGATCGACCCCGACTTCGTCGCCCCCAACGTGTTGACGATGCGGACGTCGTTGACCGGCCCTCGGTTCGAGAGCTCGGCCGGCGTCGAACAGATGCTGTGGCAAAGCGTGGACCGCCTGCGCGCTCTGCCCGGCGTGGAGCAGGCCGCGACGACCTGTTGGTGCCGCTCCAGGGGGATATGTTGCGCCTGCGGTTCGTCATCCAGGGTCGCCCGATCGAGGACTCCTGTTGCGAGGCGCCGGCTGGAGGCCGGTGTCGGAAGGCTTCTTTGAGGCCTATCGGATACCGGTGGTCCGCGGTCGTACGTTCACCGACCGTGATACGAGTACCGCGTCACCGGTGGCGATCATCAACGAAGCGATGGCCGACTGGCTCTGGCCGGACAGCGACCCGCTGGCCGACCGACTGGTGCTCGGTCGGGGGGGCGCTCCAGGAGTTCGATGACGAGCCGGTGCACCAGATCGTCGGCGTGGTGGGAAACATCCTGGACGTCGGCTTCAACAACGCCCCGCGACCTGGCTGGAGCAGTAGGCCTAGCGCCAGTGGTGGGCAGCCCCCCATCGCCGCGTGCGTCGGGCCACACGAGAAACAGGATAACCAGGCCGGGCTCAGGGGACCATCACGGGACCAGCGAGACCTGGGCGGCACCCAGCACCCGCCTGCTGGTTGCCTCTTGGATGAACCCGACGAGACGGAGCTGGTCTCGGTTCCAGCTCGGGTCGAGCGGCACCGCGATGTCGGTCTCGTAGGATGTCGGCATCACCTCGGGCAGCGTCTCCAGGCGCCCCAGCCGACGGGCCACGGCGGCGTGACGCAAGCGACGTCTGGCGTTCTCTCCGCGCAGGACGTTGGTGACGAGCCCCGTCTCGGTCACCGCGAGCCACAACTCAGCCCTCTCGCTGTGCGCAAGCCGAGGCAGGTTGGTAATCCGTATCTGGAGCGCCACGGCGTCCGACGCCATCACGCCGGTCTGGTGCATATGCATCCCGGCCTTCGGTGATGCCGCGGCCTGCGCGATCGTGCTCCGAGCCTCGGACTCCAGGCTCCCGACGAACGCGGCCCGGCCATCCACGACCATCTGCGGCGTGTAGCTGGCGGGCTCGCCCAACGCCTGGCGGTAGGCCTCCTGCCGTTCGGTGAACGTCCTCGACGAGAACGGGTCGCGCCAGCCGAGCCGGTCCCAGTAGTCGACATGCTCGCTCAACACGATGACCTGGGCGCCCGGCACCGGTGGCTCGGTGTCGAGCCGAATCAGGAGGGCATCGGCCGGTGGACAGCTCGAGCACCCCTCTGAGGTAAACAGCTCCACGAGCACCGGGACCCCAGGCTCAGCACTCTCAGGCCCCGCCTCCCGAGACGACGCCCGCACCAGCGAGACCACGCCACTGACCACGCAGGCCACGCCCAGTGCAGCGGCCAGGCCAGCTGCGGATGCCCGAGTGCGCCGGCCCCTCCTCTTGATCATCGCTGTCCGTTATCATCTCATGTCATCCACGACGCGCCGCGGTCAGATACGCCGGCGAACGGGGGCCGTCGGAGGCACGCCATGCTCATCTCGGGTGTCATCGTCTCGTTGGTCGTCAGCTGGTCCATGGCGTCCGCGCCAACGACCCAATCGGACCGCCCCCTCGTGTTCTCACGCGTCTGCAACATCGAACCGGGCCAAGAGGCCGAGGCCGAAGCGCTCGCCGAGGAGATGGTCGCGCTCGTCAACGCGCGATACCCAGGAGCCGAGCTGACGGCCAGCACCGGTCGATGGATGAACGGCTTCCAATCGCTCGCGGTACCGGTCAACCAGGTCCGCTTCACCGAACAGCACCCCGACCCGGAGAGCCGCGAGGCGTTCACCGCGATCCTTCTGGGTGACGACGACTTCGACGTGATCCAGCGTCAGATGGCCGAGGTCATCGATTTCAGCCGCTGCACCGAGACGCAGTTTCGGGCCAGACCCTAGCCGCCCGTGGCCTCGCTGCGGCCGGGCAGGGATCGCAGACGACTCGTGCGACAGTGTTCGGGGCGTGAGTAGGAGGAAGAGCCGAATGAGGAAGCAGCTGTTGGCCGTGTTCGCTGGCGTCATCGTGGCCAGCGTCGTCGCCGTCGGACAGTCGGATGAGATCGGGTCGGAAGAGGACTACGACGCGGCGATGAAGGAGGTCCGCACCACCTTCGGAGCGCTCAACAGCGCCATGGACGCGCGTGATGGGGACTCCGTCCTCTCCGGCACCGCCAAGCTGGCGGGACTCTTCGAGCAGGTCGAGGCGTTCTGGGCGTCCCGAGATGTGCCGGCCGCCGCCGCGATTGCGACCGAGGCGGCCGAAGCCGCGAACGCGATCAGAGCAGCACTCAAGGCCCAGGCGTTTCAGGAGATCGCACCCACCCGGGACGCGCTGGCCGCCACCTGCCAGACCTGCCACAACGAGTATCGAGAGCGTGTCGACGGCAACACGCGCATCAAGCCTGTCGTGCTGTAGCGGTCATCGCCGCCCCGCCGTCAGACGCTCCAAGCGGGTTGCTGAAGAACGAACGACGCACGCCTCGCTCGGCAACCTAGCAGGGTGCAGAAAACACCGAGAGCCGGTTTTTCGCCGAGGCGTCTGCGTGGCAAGGCGCGAGGAGGGAGCAGCCAGGCGGGCTGTGACCGACGACGCAACGCAGTCCACGCGGGCACCTCGGCGACAAACCCTAGGGCAGCGCGAACACGAAGATGCCTCCGCTGCTCCGCGGGTTCTTCTTGTCCGGCAGCAGTTCGGCTGGAATCAGCGTGGCCCAGCTCGCGCTGATCGACGGGCCGGTCCCTATGGCGACATACTGCACACCGTCGACGGCGTAGGTAATCGGGAAGCCGTTGGTCATCTGTGGCAACCGGGTCTGCCAGAGCTCTTCACCGCTGTCGGCGTCGTAGGCCATGACATAGCGCTCCCAGTCCCCGACAAAGACGAGGCCGCCACCGGTCGCGAGCGCCGCGGTGTTGAAGGGGGTCCGGCGCCGCTGCCGCCATCGGGTGGCGCCCGTGCGCAGATCCAGCGACTGGAACTCGCCGATGTGATCCGGACTCTTCGGATGGAAGTGATATTCCTTGTCGCGGACGCCGCCGGCGCCCCCGCCCCCGGGACGTCGCTCGACCGGGAGAAACGCGGCGGACTCGCAGTTAAGGTTGAGCGGCACGTAGAACGCTTCGAGCCCCGGGTGGTAGGCCATCGCTCGCAGGCTCTTGAACCCGCCGGTGCTCGGACAGAAGTCGACCACGTCACCGATTTCCTGCACCATGCCGTCTTTGTAGATCGCCTGTCCCGTGTCGATATCGAACAGATTCTGATAGCCGAGATCGGTCGCCCGCACCAACTCCCCCGTCTCCCTGTCGTTCTCCCACAAGATCGCGAGCTTGCCCATCGTGAAGACCGACTGCCGGCCGTCGTAGTCGACGAGAATCCGCTCGAATGTCTCGTCCATGTCGTGCGAGTCGCCGGGAATGTGCTGGAAATACCACTTGAGCTCGCCCGTGGCCGGGTTGAGCGCCAGCGTCGAGTTGGTATACAGCGCATCGCCGGCCGTGCCCCGCACGGCGCGCGCCCACGGCTTCGCCTGCGCCGTCCCCCAGAAGAGGAGCCCGGTGTCGGGGTCGAAGCTGCCCGGAATCCACGCGTCCCCGCCGGCCCGGAACATCACCGGGAGGTCGCTCCATGAATCGCCGCCAGGCTCGCCGGGCAGCGCCACCGTCGACGTACGCCACAGCTCGCGGCCGGTGCGGCCATCGAGACCGACGACATAGCACGTCTCTTCGCGGTAGCGACCGCACCCGGTCAACCCCGTCACGATGGTACCGTTGGCGACGATCGGTCCGCTCGTGAAGGTGTAGCCTTCGGCCGTACCAACGGTGGTATTCCAGCGCTCCTCACCGGTACGGGCATCGATCCCAACCATGTGGGCGTCGACGGTGTTGAGCAGAATCAGATCTTGATAGATGGCGAGGCTGCGCATCTGCGCGCCTGCTCGCCGACGCTCTTCGACCTCGTACCGGTACTCCCAGAACAGCTCACCGGTGCGGGCATCGAGCGCGTGTACGACGTTGCCCGGGTTGACAATGAACATCACACCGTCCCGCACGATCGGGGTGGTCTGCGACACACCGGGCTCAAGTCCCCAGGACCAGGCCAGACGCAGGTCTCCGACGTTGTCGGTGTTGATCTGTTCGAGCGGGCTGAAACCAGACCCGTCGAGCGTGCGGCGCCAGCTGAGCCAGTCGCTCGGGTCGGGGTTCTGCAACGTGGCATCGGTGACCGGCGTGATGTTTGGCGTTTGCGCCAATCCGGGCGCCGCCGGGGCCAGACCAACGAGGACGACAACGAGCAACATGTGTGTCAGACGTATCTTCAACTGTATCCCCCCGGGTCGCGTCAGGACGGTTCGCGGTCGACGACGCGCAGGCATCGCGGAACAACCGGTACAGGGAGACTATCACCCACGGCCGATGGTCCCTACGGGCCCCTGGACCCGGATCGACTCGGTCGCCAATACGACGTCACCCCCGACGGTCAACGATTCATCGTGGTTCGTCAACCGGGCGTCACCGAAGATCCATCTAGGACGCACCGTGTCGTCATCGTGCAGCACTGGCTCCCGGAGCTAGACCGCCTCGTCCCCTTGGTTGTGCGGGAGGGTGGTTTGGCGGTGAGCGTCGACGGTCACATGCCGCCTGCATGCTCCCTCCTTGCTCCTTGCAAACCCGTCACACGCGGGGCGTGAGGCCCCGGGCACGAAACGGATCACGCCCAGCTGGCGACCGTAGCAAGGGCCTTCAGGCCCGCTGAACAATCAGCGCCCCTGAAGGGGCTTGCTACGTTCCCACGGCCGCCGCTTCCTCAGGAGACGGACACCTGGACGGGCGGTGCCGCGCCGCGGTCAGCCAGCCAACGCCGCAAGCCGCTGTTCGCGCCGTAGCACGAGGCTTCCGGCACTCGGCACGCCCCAGTAGAGGCCAATCCCCGCCGCCATCTGTGTCAGGACCACCAACGTGATCACCGTTGGCACCATGACCAGCACCGTGCGGCCCTGCGGCGCCGACGGCGGACCCAGGGCGACGGCCACACCGGTCAGCCCAGCCACGGCGAGGGCGAGAATGACGTCAGGCTTGGCAATCGACGCGACCCAGAGAAACCGGCCGCCCAGGGTCGAGACGCTGCGCACGGCAGAGAACAAGGCGCGCAGCACCGGAGTTTGTACGAGCATGCCCAGCCACGTCGCTCGGGGCACCAGCGACACGCCGTCTCGCGCGAACACCCGTCGAGTCTCCTCGGCCAGCTTGCCGGGATCGTCCGCATAGCACCGGCGAAGCGCATCCAGTTCCGGTTGAAGTGCGCGCATGCGCTCGGCCTGCATGGCCGAAGCCCGAGCCATCCGCAGCGTCAGCGGAAACAGTGCCAATCGCGCCAGCAGCGTCACGATGAGAATGCCTCCACCGAGATTGCCTCCACAGGCCTGGGCATAGACAAACATCGAACTTCTGAGAATTCCAATCACCTGTTCCCACATGCCTACGGCTACGTCCGACCGGCTGACTCTATTCGGTCTTGTTACAACACGCGTCGCCGCACGGGCTGGTCGCTAGCCCAGCAGGACCGCGCCGATGATCATCCGGATCCCGAGGAGGGTGATCAGGCCTTTCAGGGTCCGACGAAGCGCGCGTTCCGGAAGTCGACCCCGCAGCTTCGTCCCGACCCAGGACCCGAGGACCACCGCCGTCACCATACCGGCGACCAGAGGGAGGTAGGGCGCGAACACGAACCCGGCCACCGCGAAGACCAGCAACTTGAGCACGTGAATGGCCATCATCACGGTGCCAAGCGTAATGACGAGCTGATCCTGGGACAGGCCGCGGCGGAGGAGGAACGGGCTGGCCAGCGGGCCGGTGGCGCCCATGAACAGCGACACGTAGGTCTGAATCGCGCCCAGGACCGCGAACTGACCGGGAAACGCTATCGCGCGCGACGGGATCGGGACCCACGTCACCACGAGCACGAAGATCCCCAGATAGAGCGGGAGCTGTTCGAAGCTGAATCGGGCCACCATACCGACCCCGGCGGCGGCTCCCACGATCGAGCCGCCGACGAACGGCCACACGACCCGCCAGTCGATGTGTCGCACCCCCAGCAGCACCCGGCTCGAATTGGACGCGAGCTGCACGGCCCCGTGCACGGGGACGATGGCAGCGGCCGGGATGAGGCCGGGCATCACCGAGATCAGCAGGATGCCACCACCGAGGCCGACGGTGGCGGTGAGGGTCGAGGCCACAAAGGAGACCACGATGAGAAAGACAGTCTCCATGTGACAGTGCGAGCCCTTTCCACGCGTGCGGGGAACGCCTGATCGTAACGCGAAGCCAACTACAATGGGGGCTGAGGCAGATCATCCGCGTGAATCCTGGCAGACTCGTCGCGATCTTCGTATTCATGGCCGTCGTCGCGATCCGCGCTCCCGCTCCAGGGTTCGCGCAGGGTGCCCCGGCCTCTCGAGACTTCGACGCCGAAATCGAGGCCGCGCTGCGATCGGCCAAGTCCGCGGCCGGATTCGAGTTCCTCGGCACCTTGTCGCGGGTCTGCCTGCTCCCCGCAAGTCGCGGCGTCAACACGAGCGATGCTGTGCCGCGTTACATTCGCGACCCGGACCTCGTGCCACCGCGGGACGCCTGGTATGCCGACCCCGCAAAGGTCTTCGACAATCTCTTTTTTGTCGGCGGGAAGGTGCACACGTCCTGGGCGTTGCCCACGAGCGAAGGCATCATCATTATCGACACGATTTATCCGTACAACTCGGAGGAACTGATCGTCGGCGGGCTGAAGCGGCTTGGACTCGACCCCGCCGACATCCGGTATGTCATCATCTCGCACGCCCACGGAGACCACATCGGCGGGGCCCAGCTGCTGCAAGAGCGATACGGCGCCCAGGTCGTCATGGGTGACGCTGATTGGGACCTTGTCGAGACCTATCCGAACCGGTACACATCGATGGCGCCGACCCGCGACATTGTCGCCACGGACGGCATGGAGATCACTCTGGGCGACACGACCGTGACCGTGTGGGAGACGCCGGGACACACGCCCGGGACGCTCTCCTACACTTTCACGGTGTATGACCAGGGCCGACCGGTGCCGGTCGCCTATTCCGGCGGCACGGCGTTCAACTTCGTGAACGAGACACCCGACCCGGGTATCCAGAACTTCCAGACCTACATCGAATCACAGCGACACATGGCCGAGGAGGCCCGGGCTACGAAGGCGAGCGTGCTGTTGTCCAACCACTCGGAGTTCGACAACGCGATCAGCCGGAATCGAATGCTCGCCGGACGTGGCGACGGTCCCCACCCTTACGTGCTGGGCGAGGAGTGGGTCCAGCGATACTTTCAGGTGCTCGAGCATTGCGCCAGGGCGGCACAGCTCCGGTTGGAACACGAGGTCGGGGCAGCCTCGCAGTAGCCGCGTCGCCGTCACCTGGCGGTTCGAGCCGGCTTGTTCGGTTCTTCAACATGACCCCTGACCGAGGACTCGGCGAGGAATCACAATGGACGGCGTAATCGCGTGGTTTGCCCGCAATCCGGTCGCCGCCAACCTGACGATGCTGTTGATCGTGGTCAGCGGTCTGTTCGCCACCGCGTCGATCAGCCAGGAGATCTTCCCGGAGATGGCGCTCGATATGGTGACGGTCAACGTGACCTATCTCGGCGCCAGCCCGACCGAGGTCGAGGAAGCGGTGAGCGTCCGCCTCGAAGAGGCGATTCAAGGGCTCGACGGCATCAAGCAGGTGACGTCAACGGCGTCGGAAGGGCTGGCGTCGCTGGTCGTCGAACTGGAGCTGGGGGCTGACCTCCGGAAAGCGGTCGATGACATCAAGAGCAACGTGGATGCCATCGACACCTTCCCCACCGAGGTCGAGCGGCCGATCATTCGTGAAATCACCACCAAGTTCCAGGTCACGCACGTGGCGGTCTGGGGTGACGTCGACGAGCTCTCGCTGCGCCGCTGGGCGGACACGGTGCGGGACGAACTGTCGACGCTACCGGGTGTGAGTCAGGTCGAACTGCTGGGCGCCCGACCGTACGAGATTTCGATCGAAGTGTCAGAGACCGCGCTTCGACGCCACGGTCTGACCTTCGACCGCGTGGCCGATGCGGTGCGCGGCGCGTCGCTGGATCTGCCGGGTGGATCGGTGAGAACGGACGCCGGGGAAATCCTGCTCCGCACCGTCGGTCAGGTGTATCAGGGCACCGAATTCGAAGCGCTCGCGCTGCTCACGAGCGCCGACGGTACCTACGTCAGACTCGGCGACGTCGCCACGGTCGTCGACGGCTTTGCCGAGACAGATCAGGCGGCCCGATTCAACGGGGTCCCCGCGATTGTCCTGCAGGTGTTCCGGTCCAACCAGGTCAACGCCCCGGAGGTGGCGGCCATCGTCAACGAGTATGTCGAGCGGGCCCCCGCCTTCCTGCCTCCGGGAGTCTCGCTCACCGTCTGGCAGGACCAGGCGACCCTCCTCGAACACCGCCTCGGTCTCATGGTCCGCAACGGACTGACTGGTTCCGCGCTGGTCTTCGTCTTTCTCGCGCTCTTCCTCAGACCCCGACTCGCGTTCTGGGTCGGTCTCGGTATCCCGATCTCGTTCCTCGGCGCGTTGATGCTCATGCCGGGGCTCGACCTGTCGTTGAACATGATGACCTTGTTCGGCTTCCTGGTCGTACTTGGCATCGTGGTGGACGACGCGATCATCGTCGGCGAGAACATCTATACCCACCAGGAACGTCACGGCGACCGCCTGCGCGGGGCGATCGAGGGCGCGCAGGAAGTGGTGGTCCCGGTGACGTTTGGCGTGCTCACCACGGTGGCCGCCTTCGTCCCGATCATGCTCGTCCAGGGCATGATGGGCAAGTTCTTCGCAGCGGTGCCGATGGTCGTGATGTGCTGCCTGGGCTTTTCGCTCATCGAATCAACGCTCATCCTGCCCGCCCACCTGGCCCACTCTGGACGTCGTCACGCGGCGCGCGCGCCGGGCGCAGGGTCCGGATCAGGACGACGGATGCGGTGGTTTACGAATACGGTCTACGGCCGCGTGCTGGACGCCGGCATCCGACGGCGCTATCTGACCGTGGCCGGCGGCACCGCCATCCTGTTGCTCACCATCGGGGCGCTCCTGTCGGGACGGATCCCATTCGAGTTCTTCGCGGCACCGGAGAGCGACTACGTCACGGCCGATGTCGCGCTGGCTCCGGGCGCGCCGATTCAGATGACCCAGGAGGTGGTGGCCCGGATCGAGGCCGGCGCCAACCAGCTCGCAACGCAGTATCGGGACAGTCCAAGCGGGGCTCAGGTGCGTCATGTGTACGCCGCCGTCGGCGAGCAACCGTTCGGCAGCGCGCAGGCCGAAGCCTTGATGAGCGGTGGCACCGCCCTGGGAGCGAGCCATGTCGGGGAAGTGACCATCGAGATCGAGTCGGGATCGGACCGCACGCTTTCGGGCGATGAGATCGCGGCGCATTGGCGCGACCTCATCGGACCGCTCCCCGGTGTCGAGGATCTGTCATTTCTCGCCTCTTCGTTCAACCCAGGGATGGACCTCGACATCCAGCTCACCGGGTCGGACCTGCCCACACTGGAGTCGGCCGCGGCCGAGGTCCAAGACCACCTGGGACGCTATCCCGGGGTGTATGACGTCAATGACTCGGCTCGCCCGGGTAAGCAGGAACTGCGGATGCGGATCAAGCCGGCGGCGACGCTGCTCGGTCTGTCGCAGCGGGACCTCGGGCGGCAGGTCCGGCAGGCGTTCTACGGCGAAGAGGTCCAACGCATCCAGCGCGGACGCCATGATGTGCGCGTCATGGTCCGCTACCCACGAGAGGGTCGGCAATCGATCGGTGACGTGGACCGCATGCGTATCCGCACTCCGGAGGGCGCCGACGTCCCGTTCACGTCGGTGGCCGATGTGGAAGCCGGACGAGGGTTCTCGATCATCCGCCGGGTGGACCGACAACGCGCGGTCAACGTGACCGCCGCCGTCGGGGCCGGGACGTCCACCGGTAGCATAGTGAGCGACCTGGAAGCGACCGTGCTGCCGGAGATCCTGGCCACCCATCCCGGCGTGACCTATAGCCTGGCGGGTATGCTGGCCGAGCAGGCGGACAGCATGGAAGGGCTGGTGCAGGGCTTCGTGTTCGCGCTGCTACTCATCTACACGCTGCTGGCGATTCCGCTCAAGTCCTACATCCAGCCGTTGATCATCATGGCCGCGATCCCGTTCGGTCTGGTCGGGGCCTTCTGGGGGCACGTCATCATGGGGGTGCCATTGACCCTCATTTCGCTGTTCGGACTGGTCGCGCTGGCCGGCGTCGTGGTCAACGACAGCCTCCTGATGATCGATTTCATCAACCGGAAGCGACAGGATCACGCCGACGTGACGGCCGCCGCCCGGGAGGCGGGCGTGGCGAGGTTCCGGCCGATCCTGCTCACGTCGCTGACCACCTTTGTCGGACTACTGCCGATCATCATCGACAACGACATCCAGGCGCGGAGTCTCGTACCGATGGCGATCTCTCTGGCCTTCGGCGTGGTGTTCGCCACCGTCATCACGCTCATCCTCATACCGGCCGGCTACGTGATCGTCGAAGACGCTCGACGGCTCCTGTCTCACCGCCCGCAACCCACGGACTGACAGCTCGCCACGCCCCCGACGTGAGCGGCCCGTCTCCCGAAGCCTCCCGGGCTACCGCGCTCGCGGCGGATACCACGCGGCGTCACGGAATTCGATACCCTCGCCGTCGATGGCCGCCTGGAACGCGCGGATCGTGGCCGGTGTGTCCTGGATGTCCGGAGGCGGTGCTCCCTCGGGATTGGAGAGCCAGCGCGTGTAGGTCTGGTCGTAGTGGTTGAGATAGACGACCTTCGGCCGAAAGGTCTTGACACATTCAGCCAGAGGAATCGGCCGCATCCGGTCAACCGGGAGGTTCATCGGCATGAAGGCGACGTCGATACCCTGCAGCGCCTGAATCTCCGGCACACACTCCCCCACCCCGGAGAAAAACAGGCGCTTCCCGCCCAGCGTCACCACATAGCCGTTCGCTTCCCCACGCGGGTGGAACGGGCGACCGGGCGTCATATCGTAGGCGCCCACCGCCTCCACGCGAATGTCTGCGAACAGACCACTCTCACCGTTGGAGAGCACGGTCCCATCGGACAACCGCGCGTGGGCCGTGGCGGTCAGCACGACGGGTGCTCCGGGCTTCCGTAATTGAGCGATTGCCTCCGGGTCGAGATGATGGCCCGGATCATCGGTAATCAGAATGAGGTCGGCTGGCTTCGCCGCGGACAGATCGCCGACGCTCCAGGGATCGACATGGACCACGACGCCGGCATGCTCGACCTGCGCGCTCGAGTGAATGATCGGGGTAATGACGATATCGCCGCCCTCGGCGGCGATCCGGCTGGACGACTGCGCCGACACGGACGCGGCACCGAGCATCAGGAACACGGCGGCGGAGGAACTGTGTAGACGCATGAC
>CAUZAY010000113.1:0-12347 GCA_963577695.1 Vicinamibacteria bacterium
CAAGGGCAGCAGGACCAAGACTGTGAGGTAGTTGAAGACGTCGTGGCAGACGGCAATGGGAAACGCGCGCTCGAATTCGTCCCGCCGTCCCATGTGGGCAAGGGCCACGACGGTGGCAGTGACGGTCGTTCCGATATTGGCGCCCATGATCATCGGCACCGCGTTCGACAGCGGCAACGCCGACTCAGGCGCCGCGACCAATCCGACGACCATGGCGGTGGTCACCGACGAGCTCTGGACAATAGTGGTTGCCAGGATGCCGACGACCAGTCCCATGAAGGGGTTCGCGGTAGCGGAGAAAATGACGTCGAGCGCATCTCCACCAAGTAGCTTGAACCCCTCTCCCAAGGTCTTGACACCAATCAAGAACCCAAAGAGGAGCAGCAGAACGGTGATAAGCCGAGCCGCAGGGCTGTAATGGTCCGGCTCGGGTCTCTGCGATGCGGATGCCACGGGGGGTCGATGGGTTATCGGAGAACTCGCGGCAGACAGTCAGTTTACACGATGCTGACGCGGACACTATAGTGGACTGTGGGTCCCCTCGGCAGGACACGGTGTCCTCCCGCCAGGCCTCGCGTGATGGCCGCTAACTGAGGTACTCGGGCATCCGGTCTTGATGACAATGGCCCGCCATGAGTCGAGACCCAGACGTGAGACCGACAAACAGGCCCGGTGTGACCGCTCAACGACGCATGTGAGCCGGATACCCCGCGGTGGGCTTCTTGCGAGTCACGCCACGAAGGCAGTGGGCATGACAATTGCTAGTCGTATGTAGTGAGAGGACCTGAGATGTTGACCAAACCGATCGCGCTCGTCGGGCTCGCCGCCGTGATGCTCGCGGCGGGGGCCGGCTCCTACTTGGCGGTCCGACAGAACACGGCGCCGCTCCAGCAAGGTGCCACCGCAGAGAACGCGGCAACCATCGGACCGGCCGAGGCCATCCCAACGCCAGAGAGCCTGGCCGGCGCGGCACCTTCGGCACCGGTCGGTTCTCGGTCCTCGACGACCGCCTCAGTCGCTTCGACGGCCGGGACTGCTGGCTCAGCCAAAGCAGGTCGTGCTCGGCTGGCAGTGGCGGTGCGGCCGGACATTGCGCGCACCCCAGCCCCACCCAGCCCCAGCCGGCCGGAGCGCACCGATGACCAGCCCGCTTCGAGCGCGAACGGCACCTCGACCACTGACCGGTCTGTGGTGGAACCATCGGACGCGCCACAAAGAGACACGGCAACCACCGAGCCGGAAGTGCCGCTGGCAGCGGGTGGGAACGACGTCGTCGCATCCGAGCCAGAACCGGCCCAAGACTCGCCGGTCGAACGAGCCTCAGGGGGCCTACCTTCGGTCGAGGGCTGGAGCCGCGTGGAGGGGAGTACGCCAGCCGAGTCGGATGCTCCCCCACCGGTCGCCGTCGAATCGTCGGTCGACGAGTCGAGCCGGGAGGTCGAGCCGATTCCGACGCTGGTCGAATATGAGATCGCCGCAGACTCGGTCATCGGGTTGCAGGTGGAGACGCCGGTGTCGACCCGCACCGCCGAAGTCGAAGATTCCGTCGAGGCCCGGGTGACCCGTGATGTGCTGGTCGCTGACCAGGTCGCGGTGCCGGCCGGCACCCGGATGTTGGGTTCCGTCGTGCTCGTCGAACAGAGCGGCAAGCTGCGCGACGCCTCTCGCCTGGGCGTCCGATTCCACACGCTGGTGATGGGTCAGGGCCCAGAGGTCCCGATCGTCACCGAAACCATCTATCGAGAAGGCACCCCCAAGGGCCGTGACAGCGTGGCCAAAATCGGCGGAGCCGCCGTCGGTGGCGCAATCCTCGGGGCCATCTTCGGGGGCACCCGCGGCGCCGCCATCGGGGGCTCAATAGGAGCCGCCGGCGGCACGGCGGCGGCGATCAACGGCGAGGCCGTCCCGGCCGGTCTGCCGCCCGGGACGATGCTGACCGTTCGGCTCTCACGGCCGGCCATCGTCGCCGTCGAGCCGTGATTCTCGGCCATCGAAACACCGAGAACACGGGCGTTGCACGCCCAAAATTCGATGGATTGACCCCATGGTATAGTGCGCGCGTGGACGATATTACGCAGGCCGTCCTATCTCGCGAAGAGGTAGCCCGATACCTGCGCGGCGGCCCCGATCTGTCGCCGGACCAAGCCCACGAGCGGATTTCCGGGTATCTCGAAGAGCTTCGGACCACGCAACGATACTCAGTCTATCGCGCACTGAAACACCCGCTGTACCCGATTCTCCGGAAGGTGAGTCGGCACCCTGAACGGCTTGAGATCCCGAAGGCCGCGACCCGAACGAACCGGGTCATCTACGCGTCCAATCACAAGAGCCACATGGACTACCTGGTCGAGCTGCTTGTGCTCGACGAGAACGGGATCCGTCCACCGGTCATTGCCGCCGGCATCAACCTGTTCAAAGGGGCCATGGGTCTGCTCAATCGTCATATCACCGGCGCAATCCCAATCCGCCGTAACTCGCGCGACCCGGCGTATCTGGCAACCCTGCGCGGCTACGTCGCTGAAATCGTGTATCGCCACGATCTCTTCCTTTATCTGGAAGGCGGCCGAAGCTACAGCGGTGAATTCAAATCGCTCAAGACCGGCCTGCTGCAGGCGGTTGTCCACGCGCGTCATCCAGACGCAGTCATCGTCCCGGTGGCCATCGCCTACGATCTCGTGCTCGAAGACCAGACGCTGGCTCGGCAGGGCGTGAAACGCCGCCAACGTGCCTTCAGCGCGGAGGTGGCGGAGATGGTGCGGTACGCCGTGGGCTACGAGTCGCGAGCGTTCGTCACGTTCGGCCAGCCGATTCCACTGAGCACGGTGGACTCGGAGTCTCGCCGCGATCTCGTCATGCTGATGCGCCGTACGCGTGACTCGATCGGGAAAGCTTACAAGGTACTCCCCACCGCCCTCCTGGCGGCCGCCCTCCGACCCTCGACGCGACGGAGAGATCTCGAAGACCGCATCGACCAACTACTCGACGCTCTACGGCTTGTCGACGCCAACCTCGGGGTCGAGAGCGGTCGTGACGCCGTCGACGAGGCAACCGGGCCACTCGTGGCTCGGGGCATCATCGTGGTCGAAGGAGACCGCTACCGGGTCCGTGACCGGCTGGTGCTCAGATACTACGGGCGCGCGCTGAACCACCTGCTACGCGACCGCGGCGGCTCCACACGGACCCACTAACGGCGGCTCCCGCCAGGGCGCGCGACAATGCGTGCCCCGCGGTCGCGGAGTGGGGCATTCGGGGTCCCCGCGAAGCGGACGCGTGGGGTTCGGGGCGCAGCCCCGTCTGAGTAAGGCCTCTGACCAAAATAAGCTTGCCATGGTGGGGCGGCGCGGCGCCCGCCCGGCAAGGCGCGAGGAGTGCGCATACCGGGAGTATGCAAGCGGCGAACAACGCAGACGGGCGGGATGCCCGGGCGACCCATTTGGTAAGTTTGTTCTGGTCAGAGGCCTAAGGACATGCTCGACTCGTTGTCGCGTGTGGTCTTTCACACGCTGGCCGGCAGCTCCACCCTGAAGACCCTTGCCTCGAGGTACGGCATGCGGCCACGTGGCTTCGCCCGGCGATTCATCGCTGGCGAGACGCTGGTCGACGCCATCACGACCGCGGCGCCTAGGTTTCCGAGCGAGGCGTCCGGAGACGGCGGACGTCGCGGCATCGGCTCAGCGGGGTCACAGCCCGCCTAGCTGCTCCCTCGACCTCTTCAGACGGGGCTGCGCCCCGAACCCCACGCGGCCCTCCCGTGGAGACCCCTGGGAGCCCCACTCCGGGGCCGCGGGCCGCGCGCATTTTCGCGCGCCCGTGCCTTCCCTGGGTGTCACACGCGGGGCATGAAGCCTCGGGCAGGAAACGGTCACGCCCAGCTGGCGGCCGTAGCAAGGGCCTTTAGGCCCGCTGAACGATCAGCGCCCCTGAAGGGGCTGGCTACGATCCCACGGCCGCCGTTTCCTCACGAGACGAACGCCTCACTCTGAAACCACCCGTCATCGCTTCTCAGCCTGCTAGCGTTCTGTGCTAGCAATACGCGTGGGCCAGTTGGGTCAACGCGTCGCGGCAGATGAGGACTGACTCGATGTCGACGTACTCTTCCCGGCTGTGCAAGCCGGCCCCGCGAGGTCCGAAAACCACTGAGGGGATCCCCGCCCGCCCGAGAATGGCGGCGTCGGTCCAGAAAGACATACCCACCGGCTCCGGCGGCAGGCCTCGTGAGCGCAGGACCTGGGCCAGAGCCAGGCGCACCGGGTCGTCTCTCGGGGCCTCGTAGGGCGACCGACTGAACAGCGGGCGAGCCCTCCCTTCAAACTCGGGGTCGTCGGCGCGCAGCGCTTCAAGAGCGCCCTGGACCGCGGTCAATCCAACATCTGTCGGCTCGCCGGTCAGGGTTCGGCGTTCGAAGCGCATCTGGCAGGAATCCGGGTAGACACTCAGCTCGCGCCCCCCAGCGATCGTCGACGCGTGCAAAGACCCGGTTCCCAGCAGTGGGTGCGGCCCCTGCCGGCGCAGGTCGACATCCACAGCCTCCAGCCGGGTCAGGACCCGTCCCATCCTCATGATGGCGTCACGGCCATCCTCGGGACGACTCCCGTGTGCGGCTCGCCCCCGAGTCTCGACCTCGACCCACTCGAACCCCTTGTGCGCGGTGGCCAGGGCGAGATCGGTCGGTTCGGTTACGACCGCCCCGTCTGCGTGGTGCTCCTGGACCAACGCATCTGCCCCCAGACTGCCGTGCTCCTCATCGGCGACCGCGGCTACCACGACGCGTCCCGTGGGAAGACCGCCGCTCCGGGCGATACCTGACACGGCATCGAGCGCCGCGGCGAGACCGCCCTTCATGTCCTGTGTTCCACGCCCATACAGACGGCCGGACCGTGTAACCGGGTCGAAGGGCGCGTCCATCCCCTCAACCCCGACGGTATCCATGTGGCCGCAGAGCATCAGCGTCCGGCCTGGTTGTCGCCCGTTGAGCACGCCCACCACGTTGGGGCGGCCGGGGGCCACCTCGGTGACCTCCGCGTCGAGCCCGGCGAGGGTCAAAGTCGTCGCGATCAGATCGGCGACAGCCGCCTCGCCGGCGGCACCGGGGACCAAGGATGGGTTGACGGAGTCGATCGCGACGAGGTCGCACAACAGCCGGATGGCCGGGTCCACCCCCACGACGCTATTCGACCCAGTCGGCGATGAACACGTTCGTGTCGCCCTCCACGCGGGCACCCCGGTTCGAGGCGAACACGAGATGGGCGCCGTCCGGCGAGAACATCGGAAATCCGTCGAACGTACCGTTGAAGGTGATCCGTTCGAGCCCCGTGCCGTCCTCGTTGATGATGAAGAGGTCAAAGTTGCGGCCGTCGGGATCGTGAGAATTGGAACTAAAAATGATCCGCTCGCCATCCGGGTGCCAGAACGGCCCGAAGTTTGCCCCGCCGAGGTCGGTGACCTGGCGGGGATCGCCACCATCGGCGTCCATGACGAAAATTTCCAATGCCGTCGGTCGCCAGAGCCCCTGGTCGAGCAGCGACCGAAAGTCGTCCAGCTCGGCCCCGGGCTCGATCACGCGTCCGCGATAGACAATCTTGCTGCCGTCTGCAGAAAAGAACGGTCCGCCGTCGGGTCCCGGACTGTTTGTCAACCGCTGCACGTCCGACCCGTCACCGTTCATGGAGTAGATCTCCATGTCGCCGTCGCGCACGCTCGTGAATACGATCCGCCCGTCAGGCCCGATCGTCGCTTCGGCGTCGTATCCGTCCTCACTCGTGAGTCGGGTCATCCCCGACCCGTCAGGACTGGCCGTGAAGATGTCATAGCTGTCGTAGACCGGCCACACATACCCCATCTCGAAGCCGGGTTCGGGCGGACACTCGGCGCCCCCCAGGTGGGTGGATGCGTACAGAATGGACTCGCCATCTGGAAAGAAATAGCCGCAGGTGGTACGCCCTTCACCGGTGCTGACCATCTGCGCATCGGTGCCGTCCAACTCCATCGTGTAGATCTGGTCGCACGGCACGCCCTCCCGCTGCGTCTGAAAGATGAGACGGCTGCCGTCGAACGCGTAGTACGCCTCAGCGTTCTGTCCGGTAAAGGTGAGCTGGCGGAGATTCGTCAACCGCACCTCTTCGCTCTCAGTCCCGCCGGAAGCGACAGGCGGTTCGGCCATCTCGGCCACCGGCTCCGAATCGCCGCATCCCGCCACCACCAACAGGGAGAGACTCCCAACTACAGCCAAGACGCGGTTGCGCATTTCATCTCCTCCGAAAACAGTGCAATTCTCTTTCCGACGACGACCGAGTACACCGTGACTCACGCCCATCAGATGCGCCCGAGCCACTCGAGCAGGCCCAGGGTAAGCCATGGTACATAAGTGATCACTAGGACGCCAAACCCTAGAATGACCAGGAGCGGGACCGATGCACGGTAGACCTCGAGCAGGGGCCTGTCGAATCGGTACGAGGCCAGAAACAAGTTCAGACCGACGGGCGGCGTCAGAAACCCCAGCTCCAGATTGGCGATGAAAATGATGCCGAGGTGCAACGGGTGTATCCCAAACTGTTCGGCGACAGGGACGATGAGCGGCACGACCACGAAGATGGCCGAGAAGATGTCCATCACGCACCCGACCAGCAACAGGAAGATATTCAGGCCCAGTAGGAACATCAACCGGGACCCGATATTCGCTTCTGCCCACTCGACCAGCCGGAACGGCACTTCCGCATCCACCAGATACGCGGTGAACCCGACGGCCACGCCCAGAATGATCAGGACCCCGCCAACCAGCACCACGCATTCAGTGAAGGCCTCGCGCAACCCCTGCCGCAACGTGAAGTCGCGATGGATGACACCCTGGATGAGCGCGGCATAGAACGCGGTGACCGCGGCGGTCTCCACCAGCGTGGCAAACCCGCTGAACAGTACGCCCAACACGACGAACGGAATGCTGAGCTCCCACTTGGCTTCCCAGAGCGCCGCCCTGAACTCGGGCCAGCCGAATCGACGGCGACCGGCTCCGGTGCGCAGGCCCTCGCGTACACCCCATGCGGCGGTGAGCCCGATCAGGAGGATGCCGGGCGCAACGCCAGCCACGAACAAGTCGTCGGGCGCCACCTGCGCCACGATGGCATACAGAATCAACGGCATCGCCGGGGGGAAGAGCAACCCGAGCGATCCCGACGCCGTCAGCAACCCGAGCGAGAAGCGGTCTCGATATCCGTCCTTCAGAAGCGCCGGAAACAACAGGCCGCCCAGCGCCAGAATCGTCACTCCCGAACCGCCTGTAAATACCGTGAAAAAGGCGCACAGCAGCACGCACACAATGGCCGTGCCACCCGGGATCCAACCGACGCCGGCACGGAACACACGCAGCAACCGCTCCGAGGCGTTCCCCTGGGCCAGAATGAAACCGGCCAGCGTGAACAATGGGATGGCTGGCAGGTGCGGTTGAATGTTCAGGCCGTAGGTCTCGATGGCGACAATCACCGGCAGGTCGCCGTCGCCCATGTACAGCAGCACCGCCGCCCCGCCGAGAATCGTGAAGATGGGCGCGCCGAGAACGGCGGCCGCGAGCACCAAGGCAATCAGCGGCCACAAGGGCACCCCTTCGAGCACGTACGCGGTAAGCCCGAGCCAGAGCCCGATGAGCACCCCGGCGAAGGCCAGCGCCCGACCCACCCAACCAGGGGACGCACGCCAGACCAACCGGAGAGCGATCACCGAGAACGCGACCGGCAGCACCAGCTGGGCCACCCAGACCGGCACGCCGGCGGCCAGCATGGTGCCGTCCTCCTTGTCGAACAGCACGAGCTGGTAGGCGGCGGTGGCGAGGATCGTGGACACGGCCGAACCGACGAGGGCCGCAAATACCGTGGTCGCTCGCCGCGTGCGTCCCTCCGGTATGAAGGTGGCGGTCGCCAACGCGATCAGCTTGCCCTCGCGAGCGGCCAGCGCGGCGCCGAGAAACCCGACCCACAGCGTCAGATGTTGAACAATGGAAATGGAACCGGGGACGCCACCGGAGAGCACTGGCCGCACCACAATCTCGGCCAGCGGCAGGAGCACCATCGCCGCAAGCGCGAGATTCGCGACGAGTTCTTCGCTGCCACGCAGCGCCCGCACCAACAGTGACCGCCCGCCAGTCGTCTCGGCTGGGGCGCTGTCGCTCATGAGTGCACGGGCAGGGATCGCGTCGGTCGGCTAGCGGGAAGCCCGAAAGGCGTTCCGCTCGCGTAGCGCGTGGTCGTAGACGTCGGCGGGAATCATCGTTCCCCGCCAGGAGGCCGTCAACCCGTCGGCAATCGTCCGGAACGACGCTTTGACGGCGTCGTCCAGCTCTACGACCGTGAGACCGCGACTCTGCATCTCGGTGATCGACTGTCGATCTTGTGCCGGAACGTCGCGAAACAGATCCTGTTCGACGCGCTTCGCAGACGCCCGCAATACTCTCTGGTCCTCCTCGCTGACACGGTTCCACGTCCGCTCCGCCACCACGGTGATCCCCAGGATCGGTGTGAGCGGCACGTCAAGCATGTACG
This sequence comes from Vicinamibacteria bacterium, assembly GCA_963577695.1. Classification (GTDB taxonomy): domain Bacteria; phylum Acidobacteriota; class Vicinamibacteria; order Vicinamibacterales; family UBA8438; genus UBA8438. The sequence continues at coordinate 8,529 of CAUZAY010000113.1, forward strand.
GCGTCTTGTCATACCACTGGAACAGCAACGCCACGTACGGGGCGGTCGGGTAGGCATCGATCAGCCCGGTGTTCAGTCCCAGCAGCACGTCGGTGACCGCGAGCGGCTGCGGATTGAAACCGTTCTCCTTGTACCACTGCAGCATCTTCTCGTCGCCGGCCGCCGTGTAGACCTTCGTTCGCTTGAGCTCATCGAAGGTTTCGACCCGGTCGGCCGTGAAGAAATGTGCCCATCCGGCGTGACCCCAGTTGAGCAGCACCAGCCCCTGGTCGGCCAGCACCTTCTCGAACGTCGGGGTCAGCTTCTCGACCACGTGGAACGTCTCCTCGTCCGACTCGAAGAAGAACGGGATGCTGAGCACGTTGAAAGCCTCGTCGATGTCGCCGGGCAACGCGAACACCGCCGCCTGGGGGCGACCGGCCTTGAGGCGCCGAGCCAATGACCCCTCGTCCTTGACCGAGCCGGCGAGTACGCGGAGTCGCACGCGACCATCGGTCTCACGCTGCCACTGGGAAGCCATCTCCTTGAGCGCCTTGTCCCACACGGAGTTTGCGGGTAGAACGGACCCCAGCTGGATTCGGGTCCCTCGCTGGGCAAGCAGAACGACCGGCGCCAGTATCAGGGCCACCGCAAGGACAAATAAACGCGATCTCATGGAAGGGTCTCCTCCGTCTCCAGCGGATCGAAAAAAAGGTCGTCAACCTGGTCAAGAAGGGCCCGAGCTCGTCGCTGGCTGACAAGATTCAGCAACCGGAGGCTCGTGTCCTCGTCCGGATCCACCATCAGAGCGGTCGTGAGTAGCTCCTGAAACTCGGCTCGGTTCTCCTCCGGCACCGACACACCCGCCGCGAACGTCACATACGGGCTGGCGTCGAGCCCGGCCGACAACTCGACGGCCCGTTCAAAGTGCGCACGCGCACGCTCCGGCGACCCACCCAACTGGGCTGGAAGGGCCTCCAACGTAATCAGGGCCGAGTGAAGCGAGCCCCGCTCGTAGTCCTCATCGAGTTCCAGCGCCCGCGACAACAGCGCCCGCACCGCAGGCAGATCCGCGATCAAGCTCGGTTGATCCAGCGCATTCGAGATGGCCAACCCCCAAGCGGCGCCGAGCAGAAACAGTACCTCGACGTCTGCCACCTCCGTGTCGGCCAGTGCCGACGCCGGATTCTGTCGTAACCCCGCCGTGATGCCGTCGTACCTCAACTCGAGGCTGCGCAGACAGTAGTCGCGCGCCCGAACAAAAATCCGCCAGGTGCGATCCCGCAACGCGGCGGAACGCTCATAGTCGCCTTCCCAGTCAGCGACCTCGGCGTCGGCCTGCAAGAATGCGTTGCCATACAACGTGAACCCGGTGCACGCGAAGACCAGGGCCTGGGACTGTTCCGGCTCCGCATCCAGTATCGACTCGATCGTCAGGAGCAAAAACGGCAACGCATCCCGTACGAGTTCGGGATCTTCCTCCGAGCGATACACGTCAGGATTCGCGAGCGTCGGTACGATCGCGTTGACGGCCATCGATCGCAATGAACACCCGCCGGACGCCAACACGGTGATGCCGGCGAGCACCGCGGCTCCGAATCGAACACTCACTGAGTTGCGCATGAATGGAACGAGCCGGACCTTCCCCGCTATTGATTCGGTTCGACACCGATCAGACCAGACTCCCAATAATATCAGCGTTGAGCGACATCACGGGTGACACCCGGTCAGACGTCGCGGGTGCGGCGCTCGAGTTTTGGCACGGGCTGCGTGCCCATCCGTGCCAAAATCCGCCGAATGTCCAGGTTCGTCACCATCCGGCGCGGCTGGTTCCTCAGGGGCAGCCACGACGGACAAGCGGCCGAACGACCCGTGCGCCAGATCTGGGTCGATGCGTTTCAGTTGGCCATTCACCCGGTCACTCGTTCCGAGTATGCGCGTTTTCTGGCCAAGACGGCTCACCCGCGGCCGCGGGAATGGGACAACCCGGCGTTCGGGCAACCAGACCAACCGGCGGTCGGTGTGAGCTGGCACGATGCTCGGGCGTATTGCGCGTGGCGGTCAGAGAAGGATAGCGCGGTGCGGCTCCCAACGGAAGCGGAGTGGGAGCGGGCGGCGCGTGGCGGTCCGGATGGCCGACGGTATCCATGGGGCGATGACGTGCCGGAATGGGTTCCCAACGGCGGGCACGGCCCGCTCGCCGGCCCGTGGCGAGTCACACTCGGCCGCCCGAACGGATTCGGGCTGTATGGCATCGCCGCGAACATTCACGAGTGGTGCTCGAACTGGCACGACCGGGAGTTCTACGCACAGTCGCCAACCGTCAACCCGGCTGGCCCCGAAATGGGCACCCGACGCGCGTCGCGGGGGGGAGCGTGGCGTCATGCGGTCACCATCAACCGGACGGCGGCGCGCAGCAGTCTCGACCCCACGTTTCGCTACACCGACTACGGATTTCGCCTCGCCAGGGACTATTACTCAGACGGGGCTACGCCCCGAACCCCCGCGGCGACTCCGCGGGGACCCCGAGTGCCCCACTCCGACGCCGCAGGGCGCGCATTGTCGCGCGCACGCGTCTTTCTTCGCGAGCGGCACGCCTGGGCGCGGCCATGACCGAATTTGAACTGGCATCGCGAATCGCCGAGCGGGTCCGGGCCGCGAACGGCCGTGCACTGTTCGTTGGCGGATGGGTGCGAGATCGGCTGTTGGGGCGGGAATCGAAAGACATCGATCTCGAGATTCACGGTATCGAGGCCGCGCCGCTCCGAACGCTGCTCGAGGAGGTCGCGCCGGTGAACGCGGTCGGCGAGAGCTTCACCGTCTACAAGGTGGGCCCGGTCGATGTCGCACTACCACGCACAGAGTCGAAGACCGGCCACGGTCACCGCGGTTTCGAGGTCACCGGCAATCCTCACCTGTCGATCGCGGACGCGGCCCGCCGTCGCGACTTCACGATCAACGCGATCGCCTGGGACCCGGTGACGGAGCAGTATCTGGACCCCCACGGCGGAAGAGCCGACCTCGAGCACCGGCGGCTATGCGTGGTCGACCCGACCACGTTCGGCGACGACAGCCTACGGGTCCTCCGTGCTCTGCAGTTCGCGGCACGATTCGAATTGTCCCTCGACGACCAGACCCGCCGAATCTGTCGCGCCACCCCGCTCGACGACCTCCCGGCGGAGCGGATCTGGGGAGAATTTGAAAAGCTGCTTCTCCTGTCCGACCGGCCGTCGCGGGGCTTCGAACTGGCGCTCGACCTGGGCGTCGTTGACCAGCTGTTCCCCGAACTCAAGGCGCTCGTCGACTGCCAACAGGAGCCAGAGTGGCATCCAGAGGGTGACGTCTGGGTCCATACAATGCTGGTGATCGACGAGGCCCGCACACGTATCGACGACCTGCCGCGCCCCCAGCAGGTAGCCATGATGCTGGGCGCGGTCTGTCACGACCTCGGCAAGCCTGCTACCACCGAGCTCATCGATGGGCGGATTCGCTCCAGGAATCACGAAGAGGCCGGCGTGGCGCCGACCCATGCCGTGCTCGACCGGCTGAACGTACGTTCCATGAGTGGCTACGACGTCCGCCACCAGGTCGTCGGTCTGGTCGCCCAGCACCTGAAGCCGGGCATGTGGCACTGGAGCACCAACGATGTCGGTGACGGGGCGTTCCGACGATTGGCCCGGAAGGTCGACCTCGAGCTGCTGGCCAGGCTGGCGAAGTCAGACTGTCTGGGGCGGACCGGTGCGTTCGATTGCTCGGCGATGGATTGGTTCCTCGGTCGAGCCAGAGCGCTGGGCGTGGAGCACGCCCCACCGGCGGCACTCCTGATGGGTCGCCATCTGC
>CAUZAY010000114.1:0-12342 GCA_963577695.1 Vicinamibacteria bacterium
CTGAAGGTGGCTCCCCTACTCCAACGGCAACTTGTCGAGTCGCCGATCCTCTCGCTCCTGCTGCTGGATGTATTCTCGGATCACGCGTTCATCCCGACCGACGGTCGACACGAAGTACCCGCGCGCCCAAAAGTGCTGCCCGGCGAAATTGCGCCCCCGGTCCGCAAACTCCCGGGCGATCTGGATCGCGCTCTTCCCCTTGATATACCCGGTCACCTGCGACACCGAGTATTTCGGGGGAATCGACACCAGCATGTGCACGTGATCCGCCAGCAGGTGTCCCTCCTCCACCTGACTCTCGCGGTGCCGGGCCAACTACCGGAACACGTCGCCCCAGTACGCCCGGAGCTGCCCATCGATCGCCTTTTTCCGATACTTCGGGATGAATACCACGTGATACTGGCAATGCCATTTCGTATGATTGAGACTTCGGGAGTGCGTCATTGAGGACTCCCTCTCGTGATGCTTCAGTGGCTCACGGAGGGAGTTCCTTACACGACTCCCGGATACGTCAAACACTGCCGGCCGCCCCGGCAAAGCCGGGGGGTCTCCCACGGCAACTAGGCCCCCAGAGTGGAAGCGCCACGCGTGGATACCGACGCACACGACCGGAGGACGGACACCGTCGACGAGTCCCGGCTCGTCTCGGCCCTCAAGGCGGGGAACGATGGGGCGTTCGAGACCCTGGTCCGAACATCGAGCCCCCGGCTGCTAGGAGTGGCGCGGCGGTTCGCGCGCAGCGACGAAGACGCGCAGGACATTCTACAGACCGCGTACCTGAACGCGTTCCGGGCGCTGCGGAAGTTCGAGGGCCAGTCACAGCTTTCGACCTGGCTCCATCGCATCGTCGTGAATACGGCGCTCATGAAACTGCGCACGCAGCGGCTCAAACCAGAAGAGTCGATCGAGACCCTGCTGCCGGCGTTCAGGGCCGATGGACACCATGTGGAGCAGTTGCGTGACTGGAGCGTGCCGGCAGACGCACTGGTGGCGCAGGCGGAGACACGTGCGACTGTGCGTGGATGCATCGCGCAGTTGCCAGAAGCGTACCGATCCTTACTACTCCTGCGCGACATTGAAGAACGGTCGACTCGCGATGTCGCCGAGGCGCTGGAGATCACGCCGGCTGCGGTCAAGACTCGCCTCCATCGGGCCCGTCAGGCGCTGTCGACCCTGCTCCAACGACGATACGCCGCGATGGGCGTAACCTCCCCCGCCGTAGCGGCATCCAAGTAACTGATGCGACAGACCGCAACGGCGCGCGACAATGCGCGCCCCGCGGCCGCGGAGTGGGGCATTCGGGGTCCCCGCGGAGCGGCCGCGTGGGGTTCGGGGCGCAGCCCCGTCTGAGTAATAAACCCGTGACCTGCCGAGAACTCACCGACTTCATCGCCGACTATCTGTCCGGCGAGACCCCGCCGGACTCCCGACGGGAATTCGAGCGCCATCTCAAGATCTGCCCAAACTGCGTGACGTACTTGCGTGGCTACGAGGAAACGGTGAAGCTGGGTCGCTTGGCGTTCGACGATGAAGAGGCGACGGTGCCCGACACTGTGCCGGACGAGTTGGTCGAGGCGGTGCTCAGCGCACGGTCGAAGTCCAACGCGGAATAAGCCCGGGCGGTGTCGTACCGCTGTCCGTCACGTAGGCGCGGGTCTCTAGACCCGCCAGCCCGCCGATATCCCCGGTCGGTCCCCGGCACTCCCGCCAAGGGCGGTTTCCGAGCGAGGCGTTCGTCTGGCCAGGCGCAAGGAGGGAGCAGCCAGGCGGGCTGTGACCGACGCGGCGACGCCACCCGCGCGCCGATGCCGGCCGCCGCCGCCGATGTCACGAGGCCCCCCGCGCCGGCTCCGATCACGACCAGGTTGTAGGCGGCTTTCGGAGACGGATTGACCCACTTCTTCGGGTGCACGCAGTCCAGGAGCGCGGTATTGTGCGCGTCGAGCGGCGACACCCCGGCGGTCTCCAGGTCATCTTGCGCGAACTCTCCCAGCTGCGCGTCGCGTTCGGGTATCGCGGGTTGGAGCGAGGCCGGGCGCGTATCAGAGTCGTCGCCCGTGACCGGGGCAAGAAAGTCTGCCCAGCTGACCGCACTCCCATCCAATTTCGTCGCCACGACCCCGTGGTCTTCGTCGGCGGCGAACCGATAGAACAGCGCGTCGTCCTTGAACGGATGTTCCTTCAGCACGTGATGGAACACCCCGGCATCCAGCAGCATGTTTCCAAGCCGCACGGCGTCGGCCGCATCGACCGCCGCGCTTTCATCGATGAGCGCCTGGACCGCGTTACTGCCGAGGAAGCAGTTCACGTAGGTACGAGGCGGAAACCCGTAGCGCCGGTCACGAATGTCGACGAGCGACCGGAGACGCTCCCCGAGCGCGGCGGCGTCGGCATCGTCGAACGACGCCCGAAGTTCGGCAGAATCAGACATGGTCACGACACCTCTTGCGGCGGCTGCACGGCTGGGCGAATCCGCTTCATGACGGACTTGACGACCAACGGGAACACGCCCAGCAACACGAACGCCGCTAGCAACTGTGGCGACAGGATGCCGCTGACACCTTGCTCACTCAGCGTCTGGAGATCGGGCACCGTCGCGCCCGCATAGACATAGACAGCCGTGCCGGGAAACATGCCGACCTGACTGACCCACCAGTAGGTGCCGAGTGCGAGGGGGGTCAGCCCCATCACCAGATTGATCACAAAGAACGGCACCGCCGGCACCAGTCGCAGCGTGAACAAGTAGAACGCGCCGTCTCGTTCCAGCGCGTCGTTGAACGTGCTCAGCCTGTCGCCGAACTGCGATTGGATGGAGCCGCGAAGGATGTACCGGCTCATCAGGAACGCGATCGACGCTCCGGTCGTCGAGGCGAAACTCACCAGAATGAGGGCGGGAACAAAGCCGAAGTACCAGCCAAAGACGAGGGTCAATGCGGCCGCACCCGGCAGTGACAACCCCGTCACAGCCACGTAGATAGCGAAGGCCACGCCGTATACGAGCACCGGATTCGCAGCCTGATACTCACGGAGCGACGATTCCTGCTCGCCGATACGCGCAAGCGACAGCGAATCGCCGAACTGCGTGTACCCGACGACGATGGCCGCGAGGAGCGCGCCGAGCACGGCCAACTTGCTCCACGGTACGGTCTTGGGCTCCGGGACGGCGTCTGTCATCTCGTGTCCTGTCATCGAGTTTCATGTCGCGGGGTCTCGCCACTCAGTTGGATGCGTCTCCCACGAAAGGGTTTCAACTGAAACCGACACGAGGACACCGACATCAGACTCACATTCCCCGCAACCGGCGGCGACTCGGCGGCGCCGCCATAGGAACGAAAGCGAGTGCATCCATGGGTCTCACCACAGGCGACCGTCTTAGCCCCTACGAAGTCACCGGCCGGCTGGCAAGGCGCAAGGAGGGAGCATGCAGGCGGCATGTGACCGACGAAGCAACGCCGCCAGACGGACGCCTAGCCAGGAAACCTAGGCTTGTTGCGGAGCGGGGCCTGGACCCGGGGCTCCGAGTCGTCGCCGGAATTCGCCCATCAATAGCCTCCAACTCACAACCGCCTGGATCGTGACGGTTCCGGCCGAGAGACACCAGAGGTGCCAAAGCTCGAAGCCGGAGTAGGTGGTCAACCACACGGCGGGCAATCCGAACAAGACGAGACGGAGGGCACTGGCCGTGAGCGCCGGCATGGTATTCCCCATCGCCTGGAACATGCCCGAATTGGTGAAGATGATGCCGGTCGCGAGGAAGTTCCACGAGACGATCCGGAGGAATTCCGCCCCGTTCGCGATCACGTCGGGTTCATCCGTGAAGCCGGCGATCAACACACCTGGACGCCACTGACACACCAGCACCAACAGGAGCATGATCCCGGCCTGGGTCAACACCGAGGTTCGGTATGTCTCTCGGACCCGGTCGGAGAGGCCCGCTCCCATGTTCTGCCCCGCCAGCGGGGCGGTGGCGAACGCAATCGCCATGGCCGGCAGGAAGATCGCCTGCATGACGCGTGAGCCGATACCGAACCCGGCCTGCGCCGCGGGACCGAAGCCACGAATGGTCCAATACGTGATGGCCACGTAGACAAAGAGCAGTGCGAACTCGCCTCCTGGCGGCAGGCCCACGGCGAGGATCCGTTTCCAGGGTTCCATTCGCGGGCGCACCAGTGTGCGGTCAAAGACCACGAACCGTTCGAGCCGCACGAAATAGGAGAGCATCAGGGCCACCGCGACGGCGACCGAGATCGACGTCGAGAGACCGGCGCCCATCAGACCCAGCGGACGTCCGGTCACCCAACCGGCGATCATGATCGGCGACAAGATCGCATTCAGCACGACGGAGAGAATCTGGACCACGATGGTGGGGTTCACCACCCCGGTCCCCCGAAGCGCCGACCCCATCGAGATCAGGGCGAACTGAAGCCCCAGACCGGGCAGGAACCAATAGAGGTAGGTCACCCCGGCGTCAACGATGCTGTCGTCGGCACCCAGCGTCCCCATATACCGTCGCGCCAACCCGTAGCCGAGCACCAGCGTGGCGCCACCGCCGATCGCGGCAAGGCTGAGGCTCTGGTTGAAAATGAGGTTGGCATCGTCACGGTCCTTGCGACCGCTGGCCTGCGCGATGAGCGCCATCGTGCCCACACCCAGAATCTGGGTGACCGCCATGATGAGAAACTGGAGGTTGCCGGCGGTGCTGAGGCCGGCGACCGCGGTATCACCGAGGAGGCCGACGAAATACAGGTCGACCAGGAAATACAGTGTCTGAAACACCATCCCCAACGCGATCGGCCCGGACAAGGTCAGGATGTGGCGAGAGATAGATCCCTGGGTCAAGTCCTGCATCGGTTTAGGTCTGGGCTCTTCGAGGGGACCGTGAATGGTGCCCGTAGGAACCATCCGCTCGCGACTACGACGTCATGGTGCTCGATGTCCTGCTGCCGGCGATGAACGGATTCGAAGTGGCGCGGCGACTACGCCGTGACGGCAGCAAGACCCCGATCCTGATGCTGACAGCTCGTGACGCACGGGAAGACATCGTCACCGGCCTGGACAGCGGCGCCGACGACTACTTGACCAAACCGTTCGCCTTCGACGAGCTGCTCGCGCGTATTCGCGCGGTGGCTCCTCGAGGCCCCATTCCACGGCCCGTGGCGCCGACGGTGGACAGCTTGCAGCTGAATCCGACGCGGCACAGCGCCCAGCGAGCCACCCGCTAGCTCCGTCTGACCCCCACTGAATTCCGTCTGCTTGAGTTGCTGGTGCGACATCGCAACCGGGTGCTCTCTCGGGACGACATCATGGAGCGGGTGTGGGGACACACGTCGGACATCCGGTCGAATACGGTGGACGCGTTTGTCAGCACGCTGCGCCGCAAGGTAGACGGGCCAGGCGATGCGACATTGGCGGCGATGGAGACGTTGCCGGCCGACGCCATTCTCGCGTCTTGGAACAGCGGCACCCTCACGTTCCGCTCGGCACGCACCGTGGTGAATCTCGATGGCCTCGTGAACTCCTGGGACTACCACCTCGAGACCCGGCGGGACCTCTGCGAGTAATGGCGTCGCACCGGCGTGACCCATCTCGTTGATTTCTTCGACTTCACGGCCGATCCGTCGGTCGCTGTACGACTATCGCGCTTGTGCCGAGCGGCTCCGTCTCGTCTGGACGAACGAACAACTCCCCGCATCCGAGCGGATTGCGATCTTCGCGCTCGACCGCTAGCAGCCCGTGGTGAAAGTTCCGCTGCATTCGACGAGCGCTGAATCCCGCCACTAGTGACACTAGAGCGCGAAGTCTTCGAGTCTGATCTGGTTCGCCGCGTGCAGGGCCTTGGCCGACACGCCGAGCACCCCCAGCAGGCCCTCTGCGTCCCCGTGGTCGAACGTGCCGACACCCTCCATCGACGCGTCGTCGGGTGAGTAGAGGACGGACTCGAAGTCCGCTTTCACGAAATCGACGTGTCCTTTGTAGAGGTCGACGGTCAACTCGCCGCGAATCGTGTCGGAGAACGAGCGGACGGCGCGAATGGCTGCCGCCGTACTCGGGTGGAACCACGCCGCCTCATAGATCTGGCGACCGACCATGTTGGCGAGGAACTTGTACAGCTCCAGTGACCGCCGATCGAGGATGAGCTGATAGATGTACTCGTAGGCGGTGTGCAAGACCTGCATCGCCGGTTGCTCGTACACCCCACGGGACTTGATGCCGACGTAGCGATTCTCGACCGCGTGAATCCCGATCCCCACGCCGTTCGCGCCGGCGACCTGATTCAGCAACTCGAACAACGGCACCAGATCGAGTGACTGTCCATTCACCTGCACCGGGATACCGCTCTCGAACCGGATCGCGAGTCTCGCGGTGCTGTCAGGGGCATCCTGCGGATGTACCCCGAACTGTGGCGTGATGAAACGGGGGCCGACATCCAGCTGCTCGAGTTTGCCGGCTTCATGGGTGAGCCCCAGCAGGTTGGCGTCGGTGCTGTAGGGCTTGTCGCGGGTGGCCCGGACAGGAATGGCCTGGGCTTCGCAGTAGTCGATCATTTCGGACCGACCGGGGAACTGCGCCAGAAACTGAGAGTCGCGCCACGGGGCGTACACCTTGATGGCCGGGTTGAGCATGTTCGCGTAGAGCTGGAACCGGGTCTGGTCGTTCCCACGGCCGGTCGCGCCGTGAGCCAGCACATCCACGCCGTGGGCCGCCAGAACCGGTAACGCCTTCTGGGTGGTGACCGCTCGAGCGATGCCGGTCGTGTTGAGGTACCCGCCCTCATAACTGCCCCCGCAGATCAGCAGCAGCAGCCCGGCCTCCGCCAGCGCCTGACGCCCATCGACCAAGGTGAACGTCTCCGCTCCAGCCTGGCGCATCCGGGTCTCGATGTCGCCGATGTCCTCCTCGTCCGGCTGACCGAGGTCTGCTGTGCAGCAATGCACCTTGACCCCGTGGTCACGGGCCCACCGGGTGAACGTGACGCTATCGAGGCCGCCGGACACCAGCGCCACGATGCCGCGACCTCGAAGGTCCTCAATACTGATTCTGTCTGCCATACACACCAAGCCGGTTTGCTTGTCGGTTGCCGCCGAACGACGCGATCGTTGGTCCTAACTGGGCGGAGAGATTAGTGTACCCGACGACTGCTAGTCCTTCGAGGCCCGTGCTGGGCTACCATCGGGTACCATCGCAGGATTACAAGGAGGTCTGACCATGTCCGAAGTACCAAGCGCCCCGGTGAAACGACTGTTGACGGAGGCCTCGGGAGGTTGCCGAATCAGCGGGTCGGCGCTTGCGGCCGCCGGCACGCAGGTGGACAACTACATCCGTCGGCTTGGGCGCGCCGCCGGACAACTGGCCGCAGCCGACCGGCGGAAGACCATTCAGGACGGTGACGTCGCCCGAGCGGCCCTGGAATTGAACGCGGAGTGACTAGTTTCCGGTGCGCGGTCTGTGGCGCGGCCTTCGAGGTGCCTCAAGCGGCGATCGACAAATACCCCGGTTGGGAACCGAAGTACTGCCCCGAGCACTCTCAGAAGAAGCCGACCGTTGCCTCTCAGGGCGCACGAGGCCCTGGAAGCGGCGGAGCCGACCGGGGCCGGTCGCTGCGGGAGGAGAACCTCACCCTGGCCCAGGTGCTGGCGAAGTACAGGGACGGTCCCGGGTCCGGCGTGTTCACCGACGGGAGCGCGGTGCCCAATCCGGGTCCGGGGGGTTGGGGGGCCGTCTGGGTGGAGGACGGCGAGATTCAAGGCCAGCGGCACGGCCACGGTCCGGACACGACCAACAACCGCATGGAACTGCGCGCCCTGATCGAGGCGTTCCAGATGCTACCCGAGGACGCGGTCACCGAGGTTCGGACCGATAGCCGCCTTTGTGTTGACACCATCACGAAGTGGGCGCCGGGATGGGAGCGAAAAGGCTGGAAGAGAAAAACCGGCCCGATCAAGAACCTGGAGCTCGTCCAGGAGCTCCTGGCCCTCTACCGGGCCCGCCCGCAGTGCACGCTCACGTGGATCGCGGCCCACTCCGGCAACCGTTGGAACGAATACGCCGACAGTCTGGCCACCGCCTGGATGCGGGCCGAGCTGTAATCGGCGCCGGCCGTCCGGTCCTTCAGGAACCGGTCGGGCCAAGCATGGTCTCCTCCCGGAACTGCCGAATCTCGCGCACCATGTCCATGATGTTCGAGTAACGGCCACGCGGCTCCTTCTGCATCGCTTTCAGGCAGATCTCGTCCAGTCGTGCCGGAACGGTCAAGTGTTTGGATATCGCGCTCGGCGCTGGCGGCGTCATGTTGCAGATGTTGTGAAACGTGTCCTCGATGGTGCGCCCCCTGAACGGTTCTCGCAGGGCCAGCAGTTCATACAACACGACGCCCATGCTGAAGATGTCCGTGCGCTCGTCGATGGTCTTGTTGCCCTGGACCTGCTCAGGCGACATGTAGAGCGGCGTGCCGGGGCGGGAACCCGCCGTCGTAAGCCGTTCTCGCAATTCGCCGTCGGTGACCTCTTCATCGACCGCGCCATCATTGGGACGCCCCCAGATCTTCGCCACGCCCCAGTCCATCAGATACACCTCGCCGAAGAACCCGACCAAGATGTTCTCGGGCTTGACGTCACGATGAATCACGCCGTGGGTGTGCGCGTAGGCCAGCGCGTTGCTCGCCTGAATCAGAATACCCAGCAGTCGGTCCAGCGAGTACGTCCCGATGGTTGATTCGTCCCCGCGGGCAATGCGACTCAGGATCTTGAACAAGTCTTCGCCTTCGATCTTCTTCATCGCAAAGTAGATCTGCCCTTGATCGTCCTTGCCGATCTCGTAGACCGGCACCGTGGCGGGATGCTGCAACTGCGCCGTCACCCGAGCCTCTCGCAACAATCGCTGCCGGTCACGGACACTGGCCGCCAGGCCGGGTCGCAGCTTCTTGAGGGCCACCGTCCGCCCCAGATTGTTGTCCTTGCACGCGAGCAAGAGTCCGTTCCCGCCGCCGGCCATCTCCCGGAAGTTGCTGTACTTCTGGTAGTCGTTAGTGAACCAGAGCGGCAACTCCGCATCGGTCCCGGACAGAAAGATGCTCTGGTAGTTGTCTTTGCGCTGGTCTGTCACTGTGGACCTCGTGCACCGCAGACGGTGGGTGAAATCACGGCAGGGCAATGGCGATGAGCTCGGCCGGGGTCTCGAGCGTCGCCGCGGCGACGCAGATGTACTGCTTGCCGTCGAGCATGTACGACATCGGCGGCGCAGTAGGGTTGGCCGGCAGAATGATCTCCGCGACCACCTCGCCGGTCTGCTTGTCGTACGCTCGAAACGTCGGACCGCCGGCCCCCTGCAGAGACGCGACGCCGCCCCGCACCCCGCCACCCTCACCCATGAAGAGGAGCGTCTTGGTGACCAACCCCCCGGGACGGCCGTTTTGTCCCATGGTCGAGAAGTCCAGGCCGAGTCCCTGGAGGTCTGGATGTTCGCGCACGTCGCGTGGGGCGCCGCCCAGTGGGCGCATCCACAGATGGTCGCCGGTATTGAGATCGATCGCGGTGATGCGTCCCCATGGCGGTTTGACCAGCGGCAACCCCCGAGGTCCGGGCGGATAGATCGGTCCCACCCGCATGTAGTCCGGATTGGTACCGCCCGGCTCGCCTGGGGCGAGCGACACGACAACCGGCACGGTCAACGACGGCACGAAGAGGATGCCCTCCTCGGCATCGACGGCGGCGCCCGGCCAGCTGGAACCGCCGCCCCAACCGGGCAGCACCAGTGTCCCCTTCGTCCCGCTCGGGTCGTTGATCAACGACGGCGGCGTGTAGAGGGGACCCATGCGGTAGTTGGCCGCGATCTCCATCGCCTCGGCTTTGATCTCGGGGGTAAAGTCGATCAGGTCGTCAACGGTGAACCCCTGCCGGTCGAAGGGCGCCGGTCTCGACGGAATCGGTTGGGTCGCTGACAACTGTTCGCCCGGCACGTCCGACTGTGGCACGGGCATCTCGAAGATGGGCCAGAGCGGCGACCCATCCTCGCGGTCGAACACATAGGTGTAGCCCTGCTTGGTCACCATGGCCACCGCCTTGATCCGGCGTCCATCATGCGTCACGTCGACCAGGGTCGGCGGAGACGGATTGTCGTAGTCCCACACACCATGATGGATGAGCTGGTAATGCCAGACCCGTTCGCCGGTGCGAATGTCGAGACAAACGATGCTCTCCGCAAACAGGTTGTCACCCGGTCGATGACCGCCGTACCAGTCATTAGTGGCAACTTCAGTGGGCAGATACAGGTAGCCCAGCTCCTCGTCCACGGTGAGCTGCGTCCAGACGCCGGCGTGGCCCGTGTATCGCCACGACTCGTTGTCCCAGCTATCGACGCCGAAATCGTCGCCCTGCGGCACGACATGAAAAATCCAGAGCTGTTCGCCGGTTCGGGGGTCATACCCCCGAATGTGGCCTGGCGTCGCCTCGTAGCCGCTCTCCCCCGCCGGTATGACCTGCGCAACCACGACGTCGTTCGACACGATCGGCGTGGAAATGCACCGCACCTCGGCGCCGGGCCGACCGATGCCCCGCGACAGGTCGACATAGCCGCCGTCGCCGAACCCGGCGCGAGGCAGGCCTGTTGTCGCGTCGAGCGCGAGCAGACGCCCGTCACTCACGTTGTGAAAAATGGTCTCCTGGTCTCCGTCGGTCCAGTAGGCGACCCCGCGCCCAGACCCCTGAGGCCGCCGGGCCGGGTCCGCCTCGGCGCCTACTCTGGGCGGAGGCGTGAAGAGCCACAGCGTTTCCCCGGTCGCGGCGTTCACGGCCGCCACTTCGCTCGCCCCGGTGGATGTATACAGCACGCCGCCGATCATGATCGGCGTCGACTCGAAGTTGTAGAACGGACCCTCGGCCGAGTTCTCTGCCTGCCAGCGCCAGGCCACCTGCAACTCGCCGGCGTTGTCGCGATCGATCTGGTCCAGTGCCGTGTACTGGGTATGCCCGCCGTCCCCGGCATAGAACTTCCACTCGCCGTCGGGCGCTCCGCCCTGCCCCCGGGCTGAACTCGCCAACACAAGCGTCGTGGCCGTCAGCGCGGCGACGACGGTGGATCGTATGGTCGTGCCAGTCATCGAATGTCCCTGTCTTGAAATATGCACGCCCTCCGCCATTTCGCGGGGCGCGGCCACGTGCGCAACACACTCCAGGCCACAGGAGGTCGTACCGGTCGCCCTGGATACCTGCGGGCAGGATATACCGAGGCCGAATAGAGACACCATCGCTGGCGGTCGAAGCCGGGCGGGAACGCCACCGGCCGTGAGCGGCGCGGATACAATCGGACATGGCCGGCCGAGAGTGCTACCACTGCAAACAGTGGGTCGAGGCGGGAGAGGCGCACGATTGTTGGACGACGACCGAGTCGACGCTGACCCGGGACCTTTCTGAAGACCTCCAGGATGCCTGGCAGCGGCTGCGCGAGACCGCCACGACGTTCGGGGAGCAGCGGATCTACGCGTCGCACAATTCGATCATGTTCTCGCGCAAGTCCTGTTACTTCTTCGTACGTCCGAAACGGACGTTTCTCGAAGTGTGCGTGTTCCTGGCCCGTGAGGTGACGGCGCCACAGGTGCGCCGACACACTCGGGCGTCAAAGCGCAAAGTCGCGCACCTCATTCAGATCAGGCACCGGGACGAGGTGGAAGCGCCCATCACCGACTGGCTTGAAGAGGCGTACGGGGTGTGTGACAGCCTCTCACGGACCAAGATGGCGACCACCCCGCCACCGCGTGCGGGTCGGCGTGGCGCGTGACTACCAGACGCGCCAGCTACGCGAGACATCTGGCGGAGACGAAGACCCGTCTCGAGCATCTTCTCGCGCCGGTGTGCCCGCGGGTGCCCGTCGACCTGCGACCGAGCCCCCTGCACGACGGGTTTCGCGGACATGCCCGTTTCTCGGTCACCGAAACCGCCGGTGACCTGACGGTCACGGGTGCCGACCCTCTCGGGGGCCGAGACTCGTGGGAGTCCACCTGTTGGATTCTCCCTGCCTTCGGTCAGCGGCTGGCCCAGACCGTTATCGGAAGGATCAGCCGAGACTACTCGCGCTACCGGATTGGAGGTTTTGATCTGCGCCTCGGCTATGGCACCCAGCGGGCACACCTGGTCTTGGCCGTTGACCGCGCCGAGCCCGTCTCTCTTCGTCGTTGGGCCGAGGAACTGCTCCGAGACACGCCGGCTGTCTCGGGGGTCTCCGTGCCTTCGCAAGGTCTAACGGTGGGAGACCCGCTTGTCCGGCACCAGCTGCTTGGCCGGGAAGTCCTCTCGCACCCGCTGGCGTTCTTTCAGACCAACTACTGGTTGACCGAACCGTTACTTCGGC
>CAUZAY010000115.1:0-12326 GCA_963577695.1 Vicinamibacteria bacterium
TCCTCCTCGGTGAACGTGGCGGCATAGTTCCGGATCTGATCCCTCAGGAGCTCGAGTGACTCGAGGGTGACGTTGGCACGGACGCTGGTACGTGCCATCCAGGGTCCCACCTCCACGGTATCGACCAGACCTGACGTGGCGCCGTAGGTGTAGCCCTTGTCTATCCGCAGCAACTGGAACAGACGACCGCTCGAGTTACCCCCGAGACGCTCGTTGGCGAAGTCGAGACGGGTGTAATCGGGGTCGGTGGCCGACAACGCCAGCCGTCCTACTTGCAGCACCGACTGCTTGGCGCCCGGCACGTCGACGAAATACACCGTCTGGCCGGGCGCCTCCGGCGGCTCCGGCTGGTCGGGGATAGCGACCGGCTGCGCGGGCCAGCGTTCAGTGAGCCCCGCCAGTGTCTGCTGAACCGTTTCCTGAGACACCGCACCGACCACGTGAAAGCTCGCGCTACTTGGCGACAAGTAGGCTGAGGCATAGCGCCTCAGGTCATCCAGCTCGATCCCGGCTACGGTGTCTGGTGTGCCGGTGGGTGGATTCGCGAACGCGTGACTCTCGCCGTAGAGCACCCGACCGAAGACGTTGTTGGCAATGGCGGTGGGACTGCCTGCCTGGTCCCGCAGGCGGGTTTCCAGCTCGCGCTCAAGTCGTTCGAACTCAGTCTCGTCCCACCGCGGCGCCAGGATGAGCTCCTCGACGAGCGCCATCGTCGGTTCGAAGGTGCGGGCTAGCGTGCTGCCCGAGACGCGGATCGATTCCCGCCCGGCGACGACGTTGATGCGCGCACCAAGCAGGTCGATGGCTTCTTCCAGTTCCGCCGGGGTTCGGCGGGCGGTGCCCTCCATCATCAGCGATGCCAGCAGACCGGCGACCCCGGTCTTGCCGGGCGGGTCGCCGAGTTGGCCTCCTGGCAGCGTCAGGTCGAAGGCGACCAGCGCTTCCTCGTCTGACTCGATACCATAGACGGTCAACCCATTCGCCTGTGTCGCCTGCCAGACTTGCGGCGCGGAGATGAGCGGCGCCTCGCCCAGCGGTGGCTCCGACCGATCCGCATCGGTTCTCGTCCGCAGGTAGTCAGCCTCCACCCCTTGTGAGACTTCGGCCTCGGCTCCCGGGACGATCTCCTCCTCGACGACCACGGCCGGTTCGGCGCCGTCGACGGCCAGGTCCGACTGACCACGAGGGACGAAGCTCGTGGTCACCGAGGTGTGGCCCTTCACGTAACGGTCGTACACATCCAACACGTCATCGGCGGTGACCGCCAGCGTACGCTCGGCGCTGGTCGTGATGTAGCCAGGGTCACCGGTGAATTCGTTGAACTCGGCGAGCAGAAACGCTTTGTCCAGCACGCTCCCCATACCGTCGTGCAGGGCCCGCTCGGCTCGCACCTTGGCCCGCTCAAGGGCGATGGGGTGCACGCCCTCGCGTTCGAAGCGCGCCAGGCCTTCCTCGACCGCCGCCAGTACGTCGTTCAGGTCTGTTCCGGCATTCGCGCGAACCCGGGCCACAAGCTCTCCGGCGATTTCGGCCACCGCGTGGCGCACGGTCACGTTCGGCGCGAGTTGGCGTTCCTCGACCATGACCTCGTAGAGCGGCGCTTGTTTGCCGTCAGCCAGCAGGTCAGCCAGGATGTCGAGCGCGTAGGCGTCCTCGTGATACTGCTCGACCGTCGGGAAGACGATCTGCAGTTCGGGCAGGGTGGCGAAGTTGTCCTCATACATCAGCGACCGGGAGGCCTCGAGATAGACCGGCTGCGGATACGGGGCTCTGACCTTCGGGCCGCGCCGTATCTCGCCGAACCAATACTGGACCCGGGCCTTCGTCTCCACGAGGTCGATGTCGCCGGCGATGACCAGCGTGGCGTTGTTGGCGCCGTAGAGCCGGTTGTAGAACGACTGCACGTCGTCGAGCGTGGCGTTCTGCAGGTCGTCCAACGAGCCGATGACGGTCCAGTGATACGGATGGTCTTCGGGGTACAACGCGGCGCGCTGCACCATCTGCGTGTGTCCGTATGGCGCGTTGTCGACCCGCTGTCGTTTTTCGTTCTTGACGACCTGTTTCTCTCGTTCCAGCGCCGCGTCGGTAACGGTGTTGATCATGTAGCCGAGCCGGTCCGAGTCGATCCACAGAATCTTCTCGAAGGCGTCTTTTGGCACCACCTCGTAATAGATGGTCATGTCGGAACTGGTGCCGCCGTTGCGCGTGCCGCCCAGTTCCGGGATGAGCTTGCGGTTCGCGCCCACCGGCACGTTTTCCGAGTCGTTGAACGAGACGTGCTCGAAGAAGTGGGCGAATCCAGTGCGGCCGGGGCGCTCTCGGCTGGACCCGACGTGCATGATGGTCGCCACGGCGACGATCGGGTCCGAGTGGTCCGCATGCAGCACCACCTCCAGCCCGTTGTCGAGGGTGAAATGCTCGAATGGAATCGAGAAATCGGTCGTCGGTCGTGGTGCGATTGGCGTTTCGTCGGCCGCGCAGGCCGACACCAGTGCGCCGGCGACCCATACTCCGAATATCCGGCGCGCGAAGCCCCTGGCACTGGTCAACATCTAATTCCTCCCATCGCGCCCGATCCGACGGTGGACCGACCGCAGCCACGAGCCTATCCGCGCCGAGCGGGTGTCGCAAGAGATGGGTGTCGGAGCGGGTGACCCTCCCCGGCGTCTTTGGACTATCCTTCAGAGATGCCTGTGTTCCTGAATCGTGCGGTCGTGCTCGCGGCGCTCGCACTGCTGGTCGGATGCGCCGGACCGATGCCCGAGGTGGACGTGCTGCGGGCGCCAGACGGCGCTTCCATTCCGCAGGTCGTGATCGACGACGCCGGGACGTTGCATCTCGTCTACTACATTGGCTCGATGACCAGCGGCGACCTCTGGCACGTCGCCCGCGAGCGCGATGCGACCGATTGGTCGGCCCCACAGCGAGTCAACAGCGACCCGCATTCCGTCAGCGGGCTTGGCCCGATCGATGGCGGACAGCTCGCCATTGGCCCCGACGGACTGCTGCATGCCACCTGGTTCCACAAGGACCCCACCCGTTTCCACTACTCACGGTCAGACCACACCGGCGCATTCGGGCCACAGCACACGCTGTCGATGAAGGACGAAGGCGGGGTGGAATCGGCCCCCACGGTAACCGTCGATGGCGACGGCAACGTCTACGTCTTCTGGCATGCCGATCCAGTGGAGGACGCTCAGCGTCGGGTGTACATGGCGGTGTCGCGTGAGAACGGCGCTCTGTTCGATTTGCCCCGCGCGGTCAGTCCTGCCGCCGAGGGCGCCTGCGGGTGCTGCGGTCTGCGCACGGTCACGGACGATGCCGATGTCTTGTACGTCTCCTACCGGGGAGCCGGTCAGAACATTCACCGCGGTATGCGGCTGCTGACCAGCACCGATCAGGGCCGCACCTTTACCGACCAGCTGGTCCAGCCGTGGGAGCTCAACGCCTGCCCGATCGCCACCACCACACTGAGCGCCGGGCCGGCCGGCACCCTGGTGGCGTGGGAAACGGATGGTCAGGTCTATTTCGCGGATGTCGATCGTCTCGACGACCCGGTGTCCCCTCCCGGCGAGGCGGACTTCCGCCGCAAGAACGCCACCGTGGCGTCGAACGACCGGGGCGACATCTTGCTCGCGTGGGGCGATGGACCGGGGTGGCAATCCGGCGGCATTCTGCACTGGCAGGTGTTCGACCGCGCGGGTCGACCGCGCGGCGAGGAAGGTCTCGGCTCGAGCCCCATCCCCGCCCGCAGTGTCCCGACCATCGCGGTCCGTCCAGACGGATCGTTTGTGGTGGTGTTCTAGTACTTAAACGGGGCTGCGCCCCGAACCCCACGCGGCCACTCCGCGGGGACCCCGAGTGCCCTACTCCGTGGCCGCGGGGCGCGCATTGTCGCGCGATTTCGCGTTTTCCGCCCCCCCCCCCGGTTCCAGGATGCCAGCAGTGTGCAATGACGGGTACGAGGACGTCCGGTCGGCTAGGCGCAAAGGCGTACGAAGGTCGCGGCATACGTGCAGATCCTGCATACGCGGGACAACGACACCGACGCGTCAGGAACGATGATACGGATCAAGACGAGGGTTGAGAAGGACCGTTTTTCTAGTAATCTAGGACGTCACTTTGGAAATGTCAGGAGGTGTGTCTGTGCAATCGAGTGTGACCCGTTGGCGGGTAGGGTTTTCTGTGCTCGCGCTGTTCACGGTGGTGGTCGTTGGCACAACCACGTTCCAGAGCGCGCCGGCCGCGGCCGAAGCGGAGCTGGCCCGCGACCTCGAGGCGACGTCGCCCGAAGCGGTCGGCATTTCATCCGAGCGGCTCCAGCGTCTTGACGATGGCATGCAAGCGATGGTCGACGACGGGAAGCTGGCCGGTGTCGTCACCATGCTCGCGCGGCACGGCAAGATCGTGCATGCCGATGCGGTCGGCACCCTGGATGTCGGCACGGGCGATGCGGTCGCGCTGGATTCCATCTTCCGCATCTTCTCGATGACGAAACCGGTCGTCGGCGTGGCGATGATGATGCTGCACGAAGAGGGCAAGTTTCAGCTCAATGATCCGGTGTCGAAGTACATTCCCGGATTTGCCAACCTCAAGGTCTACACCGGGGAAAACGCCGACGGGACGATGCAAGTCGAGGACATTGAGCGTGGCCGGCGGATCACCATCCGCGATCTGATGAAACACACCGCCGGGCTGGGCTACGTGTTGAACCCGCGTCACGCGGTGACCAAGGCTTTCCAGGCGAACGGGGTGCTCGATCCCAACGCGTCGCTCCAAACGATGATCGACAAGATGGTGCAGGTGCCGCTGATTGCGCAACCGCAGGCGATGTGGGCCTACAGCTCCTCGGTTGACGTGCAAGGCTATCTCGTTGAGCAGATCGCGGGACAGCCGCTCGGTGATTTCCTGCAGGAGCGGATCTTCGAGCCGCTCGGTATGGTGGACACCGCGTTCTACGTGCCGTCCGACAAGACGGATCGCGTCGCGGCCATGCATGCGCCTGACCGTGGGAACGACGGAGCCCTGTCGGCGTCGTCCACAGGTCGGGGGGCACTACGGACCACACCGCCCGCCGGCCCCTCCGGCGGTGGCGGACTGTATGGGACGGCTCCCGATTACATTCGCTTCGCGCAGATGCTGCTGAATGACGGCGAGTTGAACGGCGTGCGGCTGCTGTCGCCCCGGACCATCGAGTTGATGCGGTCGAATCACCTCACCGACGGCCAGCAGGCCACGTACCGCCGGCCAGGGCAGGGCTGGGGGCTCAATTTCTCGGTCGTCACCGACGGCGCCGCCTCGGGTGAGTCGTGGTCCACCGGCTCCTACTACTGGGTCGGCATTGCCGGCACGTGGTTCTGGGTCGACCCCGAACAGGACCTGACTTTTGTCGGCATGATTCAGCACAGCGGTGGCGCTATCGCCGAGGTGCAGCAGTTGTCGCGCAGCCTCGTCTATCAGGCGATCGTCGGCGACTAGCTGAGCTCGGGGCGAGTTGGCCCGTTTGTCCACGGCAGATCAGGGCCGAGCCTTCAAGGGCTCGGCCCTTTTTTGTGCCCGCGACCGACCGCCAGCCGCGCGAATTGCGCGCCCGACCGACGCTCCGGATGGCAGAAAGCGAGACCGTGGGACCAACCGGTCCGGCTTTCGCCTGTCGTTGACGTACGTCGGACGCTGGCACGACCTCTGCACCGGGATGTCATGGTTTGCCGAGGAGACATCATGACATCAACACATCGTGACACCACTCCGACCCGTCGCTACTACGCTCGACTAGTGCGCACGACATTGAAGATCGACGACGACGTAATCGAAGCGGCCTGGTGCATCGCAGCTGATGAGGGCGTCACCGTCGGCGATGTTATGTCGCGGTTGGCTCGGCGTGGTCTCGAGTCCCGTCCCGAGACGCGTGCGCGCGGCCGCTTCCCGACGTTCGCGGTCTCCCGAGACGCGCCACCGATTACCTTAGACATGGTGAAGCGCGCGCTCGAGGACTAGCGTGGTCGTGGTTCGACGGACGCATCGACGCGGATGGGCCACATGTTCGACCCACGCCTACCGTCCCCACAGCCGTTGCCACCAGCTCGCGTTCGCTGCGGCGGGTGGCTCCGATTCGAGGCCCATCTTCGTGCGGATGGTCTCGAGGTCCCAGCCGGTGAGCGAGGCCAGCGTTTGTGCCTCACGTTCTTCACGGGCCGCGACCGTCCGGAGATATTCCCTGGCCGCCGCGCAGCTCCCGGAGCCCTGCCAGGGCTGCCGCAACACGTATCGTCCCTGGACGTTGCTACGGTCGCCGGTAGCCTGGAATCGAAGGTCGTCGGGGAAGTGTTCCGCGTCGTATCGCACATGGAGCCGCGTGACGAACACGTCCGCCGCGGCTCCTCGTCTGTTTGGGGCCGGCGCGTCATCGACCCAGAACACCCCGAGCTCGCGTAGTTCGGTCCGGCTCAGCGGGTCGGCCGCGCACGGGCCGCACCAGGCCATGTCCCACGCGTACTCCAGGAACACGTCCCGCCGGTTCGCCTCGTCGACCTGCCGGCTGAACATCGCCTGATAGAACGTCGCAAATTCGTCCGGCTGTTTCAGGAAGCCCGGCAGCTCCACGTCGGTCGGGACCTTCACGGCGCGGTAGTTTCGGGTTTCGATGCGCCCGGTGCGGGTGAGCGCGAACACGAACAGGTCCTGTGGTCCGTCGGCGTTCACGGTGCCAAGCCGGATCGGCAACATGAATTTCGGCGACTCAAACGCGATCTGGAGGGGGCGCAGGTAGGTGTAGCCAAGCGCCGTCTGTTCGTCCAGGTTGACCCGAGCCACGAAGAAACGCATGCCCTGCCTGATGTAGCTGCCCAACACCTCGGTGGCACCGGCCGGAATCTGGTAGCCCTCCTCCTGCAGCCAGGTTTGGAGCCCTCCGCTCTGCTCCGCTGACAGGATGACGATGTCGTACTCGCCGATGGAATAGCTCGCTTCAATCGTGACGCCCAGCGACCACAGCCGGTTCTGCGAGCCCTGTCGAACCGGCGCCTGGTCGGCGCTGGCTCGCGCCGACTCCATGACGATCGGCCGACACGGACCGGGGTCGTGATACTCGACCAGTCGAGGCGCCGTGTAGGCGTCTAGATGGTCGAGCACCGCCTGGTCACCGACATGGATCTGGTCACGAGTCAACAACGTTGGGACCGGAATGACCATCGCGAATTCGCGCGGGTCGCCATGGAAGTCGTTGGCCATCGTGACCACAGTGCGGTCACCGTCTCGCACCAGGACGACCTTGGAAGCGCGGTTGAAGAGCGTGATGTCCGCCTTCGAGACGTAGAAGCCGCAGAATGCGAGCGCGGCGGGCGTCGTCGCCATCCAAGCGACCAGGGTGAGTATTCCGAGACGAGCGGCGCGGTTGAGCGTCATGAGGTGTCCTTTCTGTGGAAGCGGAGATGTCCAGGCGGTCGAGCCGTCTCGGGTGACGATGGCTCGTGTGCCGGCGTCGTGGGGGGGGCGGGAGCGGGGAGCCGACCCGGTCGTGAGATGACGGCTCGTCCCCCGCGGTCCGGGACGACCAGCCGAATCGCGGGCCGGGGAGCAGCTGATTGATGACGACGGTCAGCGGCGCGGCGGCCGCCAGTGACCACAACAATCCGTTCGGTCGATGCAGGCCGAACTCCACCAGCGGGCCACCACTGGCAACGAGCGCGGCGAAACAGATACGTCCCGCGCGCGCATTGGGTGTGGTCTTGGGGTCAGAGATCATGAGAAACGCAAAGAGCAGCAGGCCCCCGCTCTGGAGATGGAACCAGGGGATGGAGAGTGGGTCGCCAAGCCACACGGCGCGGCCCACGACCAGCAGGCCGTACGCGGCGAGAAACGCGTAGGTCACATCGGCGCGCTCGGCTCGGTGCACCACCAGCCCGCCCAGCCTCGCCAGCAGGCAGGCCGCGACCGCCAGACTGCCCCATTGGCCGGGCGAGACCCAGACTTCGCCGGTCGCCGCCAGCATGACGACCAGACCGAAGTTCGTGGGGTTGAACAGATGCCGGCCGTCGACGCGACACACGAACTTGCTCGCGATGGTGACGAGGGCGGCGACCAGCACGAGCTCGGGCCGATCGGTGCGGAGCAGGAGACAGAGCGAGAGCCCCGAGATCCCGGCGCTCAGCGGGTTGAACCGTGGTAAGGCCCAGACACGCGTGCACAGATACTGTGCGGCGAGACAGGCGCACATCGTCAGTCCGACGCGGGCCGGAGATACGTCGAAATCGAGCTGCCCAACGCCGTAGAGCAGCAGGACGGAGAGCACGCCGATCTGATAAAGTCGCGGGTCCTGGCGCGGCGCCGGTCCGGACGGTGCGGGTTGAGAGCGGGTCATTCTTTGCCTCCTCCTTTCTGAGAACGCACCGTCGCCATCTTCTTGCGCGCCGACCCGAACGTTTCTTTGTTAGGAATCGCGATGCCCCCGTCCTTTACTCGCTTCTCGGCCACGGTTCGGCCCGAAGGTGCGTTCACGGTGCTCGCAGTGGCGCGGCGTCTGAGCGCGGCCGGCAAAGACGTCATCGAGCTCGAGATCGGAGACAGTCCGTTTCCCTCACCAGGCTGCGCCGTCGAGGCCGGTATTCAGGCCATTCGCGATGGCCGCACCAGGTATGGGCCGTCGGCCGGGCTGCCGGAGTTTCGCGCGGCGGCCGCCGCCTACGTCAATGCAGAGCACGGCCTCTCGGTGTCGGCGGAGAACGTGGTGGCGGGACCGGGCGCCAAGACGTTCGAGCAGCTGTTCTGCGAAGCGTTTCTCGAGCCTGATGACGGCGTGCTCGTGTTCAGTCCCTACTTCCCGACGTATCCAGCGAACATCGCGCGGCGCGGGGCACGCATGGTCTTGTCAAACCTGCGTGCTTCGCGGGCGTTTCGACCCGACCTCGATGACGTCCGCCGATTCCTCCAGGAGGATCCGAGGCCGAAAGGAATCTTCCTCAACAGCCCGCACAACCCGACTGGGGGGGTGATTACGGAGGAGGACCTGCAGGGGCTGGCCGACCTGATTCGCGGTCGCGACATCGCGGTGTTCAGCGACGAACCGTATGACTGCATGGTGTGGGACGGCCGGCATCAGTCCCTGCTCGCGCAGCCAGGCATGTTGGACCAGACGGTCGCGGCCTATACCTTCAGCAAGTCGTTCAGCATGAGCGGATGGCGACTGGGGTACGCGGTGTCGAGCCCCGACACGGTGAACGTCTTTGACTTACTGACCAACACGGCGTTGTCGTGTGTGCCGCCGTTCACCCAGGCGGCGGGGATTGCCGCGCTGCAGGATGGCCGGCAGTACCGCGACGGACGGATGCAGGAGTTCCACCGTAAAGTGCAGCTACTGGTGGCCGGGCTGAACGCGGTGGAGGGCGTCAGCTGTTTGACACCCGGGGGGACGTTCTATGTGTTCCCGTCTGTCGCGGCCATCTGTAATCGCGACGCGATCACGTCGCACGGGCTCGCGATGTATCTGCTGGAAGGGGCGGACGACGCCCTCGGGGTCGCCTGTCTCGGCGGCGAGTGTTTTGGCGAGGCCGGCGGTGGCTTTCTCCGCCTGAGCTGCGCGCAGCCGGATGATCGGCTGACGGTCGCCGTGGCGTTTCTCGCCGACGCGATGACCAGACGGGGTCGGATCGCGGCGTACCTGGACACGCACCCCGAATACCGTCTGGCCACGCCGTACGCTACTTCGTGAACATGTCGCCCAACCCACCGAAACCACCGGCCAGGTCTCCGAGGCCGCCACCACCGCCGTCGCCACCGGCCAGCAGTTTGTCGAGCGGGCCGGCCAGCGCTGGCGCTTTCGACTTCAAATGGTTGAGGATCACGCTCACCGCCAGCTGCGCCTTGTCTGACGGCAAGCCGACCTTTTGTGCCACCAGGTTCACGATTTCGTCGATTGCATTCCCTCCGTGTTCTGTCCCCGGTCCGAGCACGACCCTGGGCCCGAGGCCACGCGATCATACTTGGCCGCCTGCGGTGAAAGCCCCGCTGGTTGCGACCGATGCTGAATCCGGTCAACCGGCGTTGTTCATCAGTCGAATACGGCCGGTAATTTCCTGTGCGGTTCCAGCGCCTTCAGCACGTACTCGACGTTGTGTGTGACTGGCGCTGTCCCCGAAAGCGTCAGCGTGGCCCATCGCCGTGTCGGCCGCACGTATCGTTCGAACATTGGCCGCACGTCGCGCGCGAACTGGGTCCGGCTGTCCTCCGGCCGTCGACCGCGTTCGCGACGGTCGCGCGCCACGCGCCGGTCGACCGCCGTCTGGTCGTCTACGTCGAGAAACACCGACGTATCAATGAGCGCCCGGATGCCTGCGTGGCAGAGCAGCAGCAACCCTTCCGCGATTACGAGCGGTCGGGGCTCGACGGGCAGGCTCCCACGTTGACGGGTGTGGCTGCCGAAGTCGTAGATCGGCCGGTCTATCCGGTCTCCGCCTCGCAGCGTCCGCACGTCCGCTTCGAACAGTTCCCAGTCGAGGGCGTCGGGAACGTCGAAGTTCTGGTGCCGTCTCGCGTCCGGGTTCAGGTGCGACAGGTCGTGATAGTAGGCGTCCAGCGGAAGGACCACTGCCTCATCGACGGGGACGGCGCCAAGCAGCGCCTGGGCCAGCGTCGTCTTGCCCGACCCGGAGCCACCGGTGATGCCGACCACGTGGGGCGCGTTCCCGGGCATGCCGCCACCATACAGCATCGGCGAGGAGCTGCCGGATGCGCTCGGCCAGTCGTTCGTTGTAAGGCATGAAGAGAGCCAGGATACCGTGGTCGCCACCAGATCGAAAGACGTTGGGAGGGTGCTCTCCGAACCTGATACGGTGCCGTGCCGAGGGAGGGCTCGATGATGATGAGACGACAGATTTTGATGGCAGCGGCGGTCGTGTTGCTTGCCGCCGGTCTCGTGACGGCCGGTCAAGCGTCGTCGGTGGATGCCAGCGACGCGAGCGCGTTCATGGGTACGTGGGTCTTGACGATGGAGACGCCGCGGGGCACGAACGAACAGACGGTGGCGGTCAGAGACGAGGGTGGCAAGGTCGCGGCCCCGCTCGAAGGCGGCCGCGGCGGGGCCATCGACATCACCGATGTGGCCAAGGACGGTGACAGTCTCGTTCTCAGCTTCGGACGTAACTTTCAAGGCAACGATATCGACGTCGTGCTGACACTCAGCCTCGATGGCGACACGATGCACGCGACGCAGGACATCAACGACGGCATGTTCAGCATGACCGGGTCGGGAAAGAAACAGTAGCGAGGGCGCGGCAATGCGCGGGGGGCGGGGCGTAGTCCCATCCAGGGGATGGCGTCCTAAATTGGCTCCAGCTGTTGCGCTGCGACCCAGCCGACCGTGCCGTCTTCGAGCACGATTTCGACCCACTCGTCCGACCGACGGCCCATGCGCACTTTGGCGCCTTCATGCACCGCGAAGATCCGGAGCGCGCTGTCATCCGAGGGCGCGCTCTGGACGTCGGCCTCCGTGGCCATCACGACCGCTTCCTGTGCGGCGCCGATTCCCAGTTCTCGGACCGCGAGGTTGACCCCGAAGACGATCGTCACCGCTGCCGCGACGATGGTTGCACGGCGGGCCCACATCGCGATCCGTGTTCCCGGTGTGAGGACCACCAGGATGACCGCGGTGGTCGCGGTGAGATAGGCCAAGGCGACGACCCAGGCCAGCGCCGTCAGCCCTAGCAGGCCGACCCACCATCGGACCGCGCGGAACAGCCAGAACTCAGGCAACGGGGTGATCTCGTCGGCCGTCTGTTGCCGCGCCAGGTCCAGATTCGCCAGCAGGTCGTCGTCACCCGGCATCAGACGACGTGCGCGTTCGTAGTACAGAATTGCCGGACCGATTTCCCCTCGCTTGAAGTAGGTGTTGCCGAGGTTGTAGTACAGGTCTCCGCTCTCGAGCCCCGCCTCGAGAATGCGCGCATAGCTGGCCAGCGCGCCATCGAAGTCGCCGTCCTGATACCGCTGGTTGCCCTCGTCGAAAAAGGCGTCCTGGCCGGCCACGGTCCCGCCGGCCAGCAGTCCCAGGCAGAGCGCGCTGATGAGGGTGAGGATGGGTCTCGCGATCATGACAAGGCCTGGTCAAGCGTGGTCATCGCCTGCCCGGCGCGGGTGAGCATCTCCTGCATCGCAGCCGAGTCTGGTTCGGTCGGCGCGAATCGTTGTCGGTCGCAGTCTTCGAGACAGGTCAGGTAGGGCGCGATGACGTCGTTGGCGACCCCGCGCGATGTCAAGTGCGACCGGATCTCGTCCCGCACCAGCCCGGCCTCCGCGAGGTTCAGCTTGTCTCCGAGGAACCCGTGCAAGGCCCG
>CAUZAY010000116.1:0-12309 GCA_963577695.1 Vicinamibacteria bacterium
GGATCGCTGATGACTGGTCGTGTCGAGCGGACCGGACACCTGGAGCGGATCAAGTTCAACCGCCAGGGGTTGGAGCAACGACGGGAATGGCTGCTTGCCGATCTCAGGCGACGCATCCGGGATGTCAAACAGGGCCCAGACGGATTGATCTACGTGCTGACGTCCGGCAGTTTTCTTGGGGTCGACCCGACTCGAGGCGACGCCGCGCTCCTGCGGATCGAACCGGTCGATGAATGAGTAGACTCGTCACGGCTCTCGGAAGAGATTGGTCAACGCGACCGTGGTGGATGAATCTCATCTTCTACTTTTGTGTGTTCATGGCCGTGGTCTACGTGCCGTTTGACCTGTTCATGAAGCCGATGGCGACGGACGACGAGATCTGGTTTGGCATCGTCCTGAGCGGCCCCTGGGCCAAGGCGACCGAGCCCCTGCACTGGTTCATCTACGGGGCCGGGGCCTACGGGTTCTGGAAAATGAAGTCCTGGATGTGGCCGTGGGCGGCCGTCTACGCCGCGCAGGTCGTCATCGCGATGTTTGTGTGGAACCTCGTCAACGCGGGGGGTGGCGGCTGGCGGGCGGGCGCGGTCGCGGCCGTGTTCTTCGCGGTGCCAACGGTAGCGCTGTGGCGGGCGAAGCCTCATTTCGTGGGAAGATAACGGACCAATCATGAACAGATGGCAACGGAGATTCGTCGCCGCAGTCGCGCTGGCGGGGATGGCGTTCGCGGGTCGCGCATACGCGCAGGGGCCAGAGCTTGGCAGTGACTATTCGACCGAAGACTGGCCCTTTGTCGGGGGAGACCAGTCGAGTTCACGCTACTCGACCCTCAGCGACATCTCGACCGACACCATAGACCGCCTGGGCGGAGCGTGGGTCACCCGCCTCGACGGCGGCGGGTCGTCTCGGTCGACGCCGGTCGTGAAGGACGGTGTCCTCTATTTGACCGCAGGGGCCAGCGTGCTGGCGATCGACGGGGCGACCGGTGACACCGTGTGGCGCTGGCAGTCGGATGATCCCGAGGCGAGGATGGTGCCGACCTGGCAGGGGGTCGGTCTGGGTGACGACCTCGTCTTCGTCGGGTTGGCCAGCGCGCAGGTGGCTGCCCTCCGCCAGGATACAGGTGAACTAGTCTGGGCCGAATCGGCCGGGAGCGTGCCGCGACAGGACGGCGAGTCGGTGACTACGGCGCCGATGCACGCGCGGGGCACCGTCTTCGTGGGCGTGGCCAACGGCGACAGCGGTGGCCAGGGGCGCGTCGTCGCCCTGGACGCGGCGACCGGCGAGATCGACTGGACGTTCTTCGTCGTGCCCCGTCCGGGCGAGTTCGGTCACGAGACGTGGCCGCAGGATTCGAATATCTGGGAGGTGGGCGGTGGCGGCGTCTGGCTGAACGGGACCGTGGATCCGGAGGTGGGGCTGGTGTATTTCTCCACTGGCAATCCGGTCCCGATGTTCGGCGGCGAGGTGCGCGAGGGCGACAACCTGTTCACCGCGTCGGTGCTGGCCCTCGACATGGGGACCGGCGAGCGACGGTGGCACTTCCAGGTCGTGCGTCACGACATCTGGGACGCGGACATCGCGACGCCAATGTTGCTCTACGAGGTGGAGATGGGCGGGCAGCCCCGCAAAGCGCTGGCCGCGATCCGGGCCGATGGCCTGTTGTTTCTGTTCGACCGGGAGACCGGCGAACCGCTGATTCCGATCGAACAGCGACCGGTGCCGCAGGACGCGGGCCTTCTCACGGCGGCGACCCAGCCGTTTCCGATCGGCGCGGAGAGCATCATCCCAGACTGCTCCTATTGGCGAGACCGGGTACCCCCGCCGTTCGAGCTGAGTTGCAGTGCATTCACGCCCCCGTCGGTCGGCCAGGAAACGGTGGTCGCGCTCAGCTCGCCCATTCCGATGGTGCGTGTGACACCGATGTCCTTCAGTCCACAGACCGGGTATATCTACGCGCAAGGCCGCGGGCACGTCGGGCGCGCCAAGCGTTTCGCGGATCCGTGGATTTCGGACAATCGTCCCGGCGGGTACCTGAGACTTGGACTGCCGGAGTCGACGGGCGTCCTGGCGGCCGTCGATCCCCGCACCAACACCGTGGCCTGGAAGCAGGAACTGCCGGGTGGACGGCTCGGCACCAGCGGTCCGCTGGCCACGGCCGGAGGTCTGGTGTTCTGGGGCGCGGCCGATGGGCAGCTCGACGCGTATGACGCCCGTAGCGGCGAGCGTCTGTGGGCGTTCCAGGCGACGCCGGCCGGGACGCGGCTGCGTCCGGGGCCGGCCGCGACATATGCCGTCGACGGCACGCAATACGTCGCCATCCCCATGGGCAGTGAATTGTGGGCGTTCGCGCTCGACGGCACCGTGCCGCCACGCGACGTAGCGTCGGCCGAGCCGTTGTCAGACCTGGTTCGGTGGACCGGTCCTCCTCCGCGGGAGACCAACGAGGTGGAGACCTCGACCGTGCGCGAGAATCCCTCCTGGTCGCTGGGCGGCAGTCGCGGCGCGATTGACGAGCATGCGTTCAACCCGCAACGCGCACAGGTGACGGTTGGCGCGCGCCTGCGGTTCATCAACAATGGTGAGTTGGCGCACACGGTGGTGGCGCAAGACGGCAGCTGGACCACCGGCGTCATCGAGCCCGGGCTGTTTAACTACGTCACCTTCGACCAACCGGGCACGTTCCTGTTCCACTGCGAGGAACACCCCTGGGCGCTCGGTGAAGTGACGGTTGTGCCGTAACGCGTCGTCCCGTGGGGAACGCGGGCGAGCGCGCTCGGGGGCGGCCATGGTCGGCGGCGTTCGCGATGTGGCTGACCGACGAACGGCTTGACACGGTGCTGGCGGGTCCGGCCGTGCCTGCGGTCCCGCCGTCACGGCGCGGCCGCGAGAAAGACACCCCGAACGTACATATTGAGGAATAATATAGGTGAGGTGTCTAGACCTGTGGAGGAGAACGTGTGGACTCGATAATGCGGCGCCGGCTGTTCTGGGTGATGCTGGTGGTCGCCGTGGTGCTGATTGGGAGCGCCTCGTCCCAGTTCGGGGCGGGAGAGGAGCCACTCAGCTTTAGCGAATTCATGCGGTTGGTGGACTCCGGCCAGGTCGACCGCGTTGAACTGACCGGAAACGAGATCGTCGGCACGTCGCTGAGCGGCGAGCCGTTCCGCAGCTACGCACCAATCCAATATGAAGGCCTCGCCAACAAACTGATTGACCGGGACGTCGTGATCCAGGCCAAGGCGGAGACGCCGAGCGCCTGGCTGACCCTGCTGTACGGATGGGGGCCGATGTTACTGATCATCGGCTTCGTCATCTTCTATATGCGGCAGGCGCAGAGTGGCGGCAACGCGGCGATGTCGTTTGGCAAGAGTCGGGCCAAGCAGTCATCGAGCACGCAAAAGAAGGTAACTTTCGCTGATGTCGCCGGGGTGGACGAGGCGAAGGAGGAATTGCAGGAGATTATCGATTTCCTCCGAGATCCGCAGAAGTACCAGAAGCTGGGGGGCCGGATCCCGAAAGGCGTCCTGCTGACGGGACCTCCAGGCACCGGAAAAACGTTGCTCGCGCGCGCCGTGGCCGGCGAAGCCAGTGTGCCGTTTTTCTCGATCAGCGGGTCCGACTTCGTGGAGATGTTCGTCGGTGTCGGCGCCTCCCGGGTCCGCGACCTGTTCGAGCAGGGGAAGAAGAACGGCCCCTGCATCGTGTTTATCGATGAAATTGACGCCGTTGGTCGGCATCGCGGCGCCGGGCTGGGTGGCGGCCACGACGAAAGGGAGCAGACGCTGAACCAGTTGTTGGTCGAGATGGACGGGTTCGAGTCGAATGAAGGGGTCATCCTGGTGGCGGCTACCAACCGTCCCGACGTGCTGGACCCCGCGTTGCTGCGGCCCGGGCGGTTTGACCGCCGGATTTCGGTCGACCGTCCGGATGTCGCTGGCCGGAAGGGCATCCTCGAGGTCCACGTGCGCAAGACGCCGCTGGCTGATGATGTCGATCTCCACGTCCTGGCCCGGGGCACCGTTGGCTTCTGCGGCGCGGATCTGGCGAATCTCATCAACGAGGCGGCGCTCCACGCGGCGCGGTACAACCAGAAGACCGTGATGATGCAGGACCTCGAATTCGCCAAGGACAAGGTGATGATGGGGTCGGAGCGCCGCTCGCTGGTGCTCAGCGACGAGGAAAAACAGATCACGGCGATCCACGAGGCGGGCCACGCCCTGCTTGGCTCCGTGTTGGAGCACGCGGACCCGATACACAAAGTGACGATTATCCCGCGGGGCCAGGCGCTCGGGATGACGCAACAGCTGCCGGTGGACGACAAGCACAACTACTCGGCCGAACATCTGTATGACCGGCTCGCGGTGCTGCTCGGCGGTCGGATCGCCGAGGAGATCACGAACACGGCGGTAACCACCGGCGCCGGTAACGACCTCGACCGCGTGACCGACCTCGCCCGCCGGATGGTGTGCGAGTGGGGCATGAGCGAGGCCGTCGGGCCGCTGACGTTCGGTCAGAAGGACGAGCAGGTGTTCCTGGGGCGTGGTTTCGGCCAGGGGAAGACCTACAGCGAGTCCACCGCGAGCGCGATCGACCGAGAAATCAAGCGCATCGTCACCGAGAATTACGATCGTGCCCGGTCGATTCTCACGGAGAAACAGGGTGCGTTGCGACGGATCGCCGAAGAGTTACTGACGCGCGAGGTACTGTCCGGGGAGCAGGTCGGACAGATCATCGCTGGTCAGCCGCTGCCGGCGCCGGTCGAGACTGTGCCCGTCACACCGGACCAGCCCACCCTTCCTGAGCCCGATCGACCCCCGGTCGTCCCGTCGCTCGGCAAGCCGGTGCCACAGGAATAGGGCGCCTCACGAAACCACGCCGTCGGTCAAGTCCCGGCGACCGAGATGACGAGACAGACTTTCGCTGGAGTCGCCGCGACAGCCTGCGGCCTGATCCTGGCCTCGACGTCTGCCTTCTCTCAAACGCCGCCGCTCACCGCGGGGCCCGCCGTCGACGGGTCGCCCGCCTGGTTCCTCCAAGGCTCCTTTCCAGACCCCGGTGGACGCACCCGGGTCGATCGGGATGGCCGGGTGACGGTCGTCCCTCGGAGCGAGGCCGGCGGATACCGGACGTCCACCGGCGAGACCCCGGGATGCAGCCACTCACCGGTCTGCGGCAGCCGAGTGGGCCGTCGGCGCCAGGACCTCCAGCGTGTTCAGTGGGAACAAACGTTGGGGTACACGTTCACCTATCCGGAGATGCTGCCCCCCGGCTTGGGCGGGGTCCCGGCCGTGGCCCTTGATTCGAGCCACAACCTCTGGGTCTTTCAGCGCGCGGAGGCCGGCAAGCCGCAGCTCCTCAAGTTCGATCCGAACTACCGCCTCATCCTGAGTGTCGGTCCGGCACTGATCGGCTATCAGGACAAGGCACATGGCATGGCGGTCGATGCCGAGGACAATGTCTGGATCACCGCCACGCAGGGCGCCACGGTGATGAAGCTGAGTCCAGAGGGCGAGCTGCTCCTGACGGTCGGGGAGAGTGGCCGTCGGGGAGATTGGGACGAGGCCGCGGGTCAGCGGTTGCTGTGGCAGCCGGTGATGGTTGCCTTCGGTGCCAACGGCGATGTCTACATCGGCCAGGGACACGGCAACGAGAGTCCCAACGACACCGGTTCAGATGATCCCACCAACAACATCGGCGCCTCGAGGATCCTGCATCTCGACAAGCACGGCACCTTCATCAATCAATGGTTCGGCAACGAGGCCGGACCTGGCAAGTTCAACTCGGCCCATGGGCTCGCCGTTGATCCCGAGAACGGCGATGTCTGGATCGGCGACCGTGAGGACTACCGGATCGTCGTCTATGCTGGCGACGGCACATTCCGTAAGACCCTTCCGATGAGAAATCTTCCGTGCGCCCTCTACTTCGATTCGCACGGCCAGCCGTGGATGGCCAGTGGGCAGGACGGCCAGTTCCTAAAGCTGAACCGAAACGGGAAGGTGCTCGGCGCGATCGGCAACGGCATGGGGATCGGACCCGGCCAGTTCATCGAGGCGAGCTACTGGGTCATGGACGCGGACGACAACCTGTACGCGGGCGACACGGCGGTTGGCCGCGTGACCAAGATGGTCGCGCCCCCGCGATAGGTGGACGTCGCCACCGGCTCCCCAACACAGTTTCCGACGTCGAAGAACATAGGACGCACCAGCGAGTCTCCCGGCTGGTCTTGCACCGCTGTCGCGGCCAGCACGCCGCCGCCACGGTGAGCATGAATCCGACCGGTGTAATCGCGTCGACATCCGAGCCCCTGCTTGCGACGGCTACCCGGCCGCACCTCTCGCCCGCCAGTGCTTATCGCCGGCCAGTCTGCCAGTCTGCCGATACACAAAGACCGCGATTCGAACTACTGCTCCGGTGACGGCCGGCTCCACAGGGTCACTTCGTTGATCGTCCAACGCCACACCTCGGCGTTACCCAGTTGCCGGAATCGAAGCGCCGACGACCGGTTGGGTGGCAGGTCGACGTCCAGCGCCACGGTGCGCCCACTCCGCGCGACGGCGGCAACCAGGTCCGCCAGGATACGACCGTCGAACAGGACACGATCAAATGTCTCACCGTCACCGGATGACTCGATACGTAAACGACGCGGATAATCGCCCCAGCTCCCACCCGTCACTTCGAACCGAACGCGCGCAATCGAACTCGGTGTACCGAACCGCAGGCTGACCCACTCGTTCCCGGTTTGAGCCGTACCCGTCGACCACCGCGTCTCGACGTCGCCGTCGAAGAGCAAGGGCAGACTCGCTGGTGCATGAGACGCGTCGGCGCGAAACGCGCTGGGCGACAGACGCCGCGCGGCGACGAGCGCCGTCCCCGTGCCGTCTTCGCCGTCGATCTGGGTGCTCCGATAGGGCCAGGGCACCTCGCCGAGGTCGAAGACGTGCGTGTCCCCAGCCGACTGGACTGCGGCCACTTGGTCGCGCTGTGCGCGTAGAGCGGCGGTCGTCGCCCGCGCCAGATCCTGGTCAACGTACAGCTGCTCATGAACGATGACGTAGCGAACCCCGATCGTGCGGAGCCCTTGCAGTAGCTCTCCGGTGACCGCGGTGTTCCAGAGCGGTGCCACCGGCAGGAAGTCAACGAGCGACGATGAGTAGCCGCTGAACCCGTTGACCAGCGGGTGTCCATGTTCAAGGGTACGGTATTGGTACCCGAGCGTGTGATGAGCCTGCTGATGCCGGTGCCGCCCTTCTATGGGGAGCTCCAGGACGGCGCCCGGCGGCCGGGCGGCCAGCCAGTTGTAGATCGCCGAATCGAAGGATCGGACATCTGCCCCCAACGCTTCGACCGTCGGCGGTCCGGCATACCCCTCGAGCAACAAGCCCACCGCAAGCGCGGCCCCCAGGCCGGCGCGGACGCGCGAGGACAGCCGGGCGAACCAGGTCGCCACCGCGAGCCCACCCAGCACCGAGAGCGCCAGATAGACAACCATGGCCAGACGCGCCGGCACCCGCAAACCGTCGAGCCCGGGTATCACGAGCATGCCGAGCCGGTATGGCCCAAACGGCAGGATCGGCGTTCCCCATACCGTGGGTACGGGACCCAGCGACAGGAGGACGGCCAGACACGCGATTCCGGCATAGAGCCAGGTGACCGTGGGTATCGAGAGTCGCGCGTCTGCGCTGTCAATCGACCGGGCGTCACGAGAAGACCGGACTGCCCCGACAACCGCGGCCGCGGCCAGCGCCATAGCGACGAACCCGCCGAAGAGCTCGGCCTCCGGCGCGCCCACGCTCAACCACCCGTCCCACAGGAACGAGTCTCGACCGACATGAAAGTAGGCAGCGAGGTCGGCACTGTAGAACGCGATCTCCTCGATGCCGCGCACCAGCCCCTGCGACCGCCGCACCTCGTAGTAGATGACGGCAATGGGGGCGAACACTACCAGTAGGGCAGCCGCGGCGACCCCGAACTCCAATATCATCCGCCGCCGAGCGCGCCGTGGCCAACAGATCGCGTAGAGACAGATGACTGCGGCGGGAAGTGAAAAGAAGTACAGGTAGTAGCCGTTCGACAGCCCCTGCATCGCGAACGCGCCGGCGAAACCCGTGAGCGCCAGCCGTTTTCCGGTGAGGTGGTATCGGTGCAACGCCCAGAGACCGACCGGCATCCATCCGCTCATCAACACCTGCAGGTGAAACACTTGCACACCTCGATACGGACAGAACGCGAAAGCGATCCCTGCCAGCACGCCCGCCCACCGCGACCCGGTGAGCGACCGGACGAGGAGGTACATACCGCTTCCCGCCAGAACGTAGGAACCGAGAAACGCCACGTTGTAAGTGAGCACCAGGTTGCCGAAGACCCACTGCATCGGGGCCACCAACAGGGCAATGCCAAGCAGGTGCTCCGAGTAGGCCAATGTGTTGGAATAGGGGTGAAAGATGGGGGTCTGCCACAGGCCGGCAAGACCGTGGGCCAATCGGTCGGCATCCCAGGCCAGAATCCACGCGTTCAGGAGCGGATCACCGAGGTCGCCCGCCAGGCCATCGTGCAGATGCAAGACGAGGGGGTACGTCATCCCCAACGTCAGAACGGTGAAGAGTCCGACGACCGTGGCCGCCTCTCGGAGAAGCAAGAACATAGGACGCATTGGCGAGTCCCCCGGAGCGCAGGTCCCCCTTGTGCCGGTTATCATAACGTCCACTATCGGACTCCAACGAGCGCCACAGCGGCGTCTCGTCGTCGGCGAAGAACTCCGGCTGGGCGCGCTGGGGGCCATCATCGGTGTGGCGGGGGAGGCCTCGGTGCTGGTGGCTGCCTCTCCGTTGGCGTCCTACGTGCCCACGCGACGGGCCACCCACGTCGATTCCGGGCTGCTCGTGCGGTCGGAATAGCCAGCAGACTGACGCGCCATGGTCTCACTCAGACCAACGGCAATACTCAATGCGGCGACACATTCGATCGGCGAAAGAATCCGACCGCAGCTTTCTCTAAAAGCTGCACCGCGCGACCATGCGGGGAGTCATCGAGAAGACCTGGGGTTGGGATGAGGAATGGCAGGGGACCGATCTTGACCGTCGTTGGGATGCGTACCTCGTGTCGGTCGTCGAAGCCGAAGGGCGGCAGCCGATGCCCTGGTCCTGGAGTGGCTACCTGATTCCCTCTACGTTCATGAACTGCAAGTGATTCCTGAGCTTCAATCGAAGGGTCTTGGTACCGGGGTGATGCAGGATGTCATCGCACAGGCGGCATCTATCCGCTCAACCCTCTCACGGGCAGTTCACGTCGCCCGGAGGCAGAATCCGTGGACGTCGCTATGTGAACATCTTGAGCGTCTGAAACTTGCTCCCCAGCACATCTTCTGACTTCGAGTAGCCGAGGAACTCCTCGATGAGCGTGGCGTACACCCGACGGAAGTCGGTGGTGTGCTGCAAATTGTCCATGTGCACCAGTTCGGTCAGGCTGGGCGGCGTGCTGTACTGACCGCCGGTGACGCCGCCGCCGATCACGAACGAGACGTTGGCGGTCCCGTGGTCGGTGCCCATGCCGGTGTTCTCCGGCACGCGACGACCGAACTCGCTGTGCACGAGGATAGCTACCTCATCCTGTTTGCCGAGCCGCTTCATCTCTTCGAAGAATCCCCAGACCGCGTCTGAGCAGTATTGCACCTGACGGTTGTGCGGGCTCTCCTGGTTGACGTGGGTGTCGAACAGGCTGTTGCGAAGCCGCACGTAGTAGAGCCGCGCCGGGAAGTCGTTCTCGATCAACGCCACCACCTTGTCGAGGTCCAGCAGCCGGAGGTCCGGATTGCGGGTCGCGTTGTAGTTCTGCCACGCCTGTTGGACGAGGGCCGAAGCTTCACGAGCGCTCTGGTTCACGTCCAGCAGGAATTTATGCGCGTCAGTCCGTGGCGTCTGCCCGTTGCCCAACTGCTCGATACTCGCCCGCTGCGAGTGAAGCAGGTCTCGACCGAACGCATTCGGGTCGTTGAAGACAACCGGGACGTGGTCGCGCGCCCGCACGGCCAGCGTCTGTGCGCCGGCGATATTGACCAGGTAGTTCGCCGCCCCCGTCGGGTCCAGGGCATCGGCGGTGCGGCCATACCATCCATAGGGCTCGCCGCTGTTCGGGGCCCCCGTGTGCCAATACGAACTGGAGGCAAAGTGCGAGAAGGACGGCTGGTCGTACCCGGCGCCGTGGATGACCGCGAGGTTGCCCTCGTCCCACATCCGGTGCATGCCGATCATCGACCGCTGGAACCCAAAATGGTCGTCGACCTTGATGACATCGGCCTCCCGGACGCCGACGTTCGGGCGGTGCCGATACAGCGCGTCATCACCGTAGGGGACAAAGGTGCTGAGGCCGTCGTAGCCGCCAAACCATTCGAACACCACCAGAATCTTGCCCTCGGTGGCGGCCAGCGCTTCGGACGCCGCCCCAAACAGCGGTGGGAGGGGACCCAGGCCCCCGAGCATGCCGAGGCCGAGGCCGCGGGCACCAATCTTCAGCGCCTGGCGGCGAGACACGCCGCTCATCTGGAGCAGGTTCTTTCGTCGGGTTGTCATGGGTATGCCCTCAGGCCGTCAATTGATCTGATATTCCGGTGTGCTCATGATGAGGTGCGTCACCATGCGCAACGGATCTTCCATGTAGGTCTGCGCGCGGGCGAGGTCGGTGGTGCCGAGTTCGGCGTCCAGCAATTCAACGAACGTGCGACGGGTTGCGTCCGACACCGGGAGCCGGAGAAACCGTTCCAATAAGTGATCGACCGCTTCGTCGGTGTTCGTCGCACCCGATTGCAGGATCAGGTCCGTCAGATTGATCCGGGCCGCGCCCCGCGGGGTCGGAATCAGCCGCTGCATGGCCTGGGCCCACGCGCGGTAGCCCGAGACACGCGTGTTGAACAGTTCGTCCCGCTCTTGGTTGGCCAGATCGAACGCCGTCATCATGTTCGGGTTGTCATCCGGGTCATCGACCAGGGCAATGGCCGCACCGAAGTCCAACCCGCGGCGGAGCCGTTCACCGACGACCCCGTCCCCGCTCCGAGAGAGGAAGTTCGGATCATTGAAGTCGATGACATTCGGCAGCAAGTAGTCGAAGGCGACGTTGCCCCGTTCCTGGAGCAGGGCTGGGGTGATCCAGGATTTGCCCTGTGCCCACCCGGCCACGGATGGGGGATTGAGCAGGTGCTGGCCCAGGGCGATCGTGACGCGGTTGAAGTCTGGAACACCGGGCACGTCGGCGACGCCAAGCTGTTTCAGCAACGTGACCACGTGCTCGACCGGCCCCTTGATGTGGCTGCCGTGGCTGGCCTCACTGTAAAAGTCGCGTGACAAGAAGATCGTGGTCAAGAGTGGCCGGAGCTCATAGTCGTTGTTTCGCAGCACCGTACCCAGTTTCTGGGCCAACTCCGAGGACACATCGTCCCGCACGAAAAAGCGGTAGAGTTTCGACCCGATGTACTCGGCCGTGACCGGCTGTTCGAGAATGATGTTCAGTACGTCCACGCCGTCGAAGTTGCCGGTGCGACCCAGGAATGTCTTCGACGCGTCATCGTGGTGGACGGTGTTGACCACGAAGTCCAGATTCTCGAAATTCCAGCCGGTGAACGCCCGCGCGCCCTCGCGGACATCCTGCTCCGTGTAGTTGCCGACGCCCATCGTGAACAGTTCCATTACCTCGCGGGCGAAGTTCTCGTTGGCGGCCCCCTTCACGTTCACCCCGGCGTCGAGGTAGTACAACATCGCGGGGTCCCGGGCCACCGCCACCGCTAGCTCGCCGAAGTTGCCGGTCGCATGACGCTGGAACAGCTCGATTTGCCCCAGCATCTTGCGGTAGTCGCGAACCTTGTTCTCCGCGGTGGCGAAGTGTCCATGCCAGAAGAGCGCCATCTTTTCTTCGAGCGGCCGGTGGGTATCGAGCATCCGCTCGGCCCACCAGTAGCTCACGCGGCGGGTTTCGAGCTGGGTCGCGCGCAGCCAGTAGAAGAATCGATCGGAGATCGGCTGCATATGCCGATTGACGCCCTCGGGCTTGACCCGGATGCCCATACTCTCGCCGTTCTTCATCGCCAACTCGGTGGCGGCGGGGCGGCTCGGTGGGAAGTGGGTCAGCGTGTCATCCCAGAATCCGGAGTGCTCAAACGGCGGCAGGTGGTCGGTCGAAACGCCGTCGTAGTAGACGAGGGAGCGAACGGCCTGTTCCGGCGTCATAGCCGCCAGTTTCTGGATCTCCTCCGGGGTGCCGCTGAAGCCCGCGCGGTCCAGCAGATGCTCCGCGCTGTCGTAGTTCCAGTCCGCCGCGGTGATC
>CAUZAY010000117.1:0-12255 GCA_963577695.1 Vicinamibacteria bacterium
AACAACTCGCTGCCTGGCTGATATTCCCATCGAAAACGAACGTTGGTACCGAGCGAATCATTGCTGGAATTGAACTGCACTAGTGTGGACACGAACATCCGCGGCGTGAGGGTGTAGGTCACGCGTGTCGAGACCAGACCACTGGTGAAGGTAGCCTCAGGAAGCGTGATCCAGTTGAACGAGAGTGACGGCTCGACGGTCAACTGTGCCCCCAGATTCACACGAGGTCGGTTGTAGCCGACGCTCACCTTCCGGCCGTCAAAGAATCCACCGCGGTCAAAGGTGACCGCACCGGTTATGGGGCGTTGTTCGCCGAGGGCGTAGACCAGCCTCGTATTCACGAACGAGTATGCACCGACCGGAACCGATACACCCTGTGCGATCCGAAACGGCCTCTTCAGAAATTCGAAATTATCAGTGACCCCGCCAAACAGACGGTCGCCATTCTCGAACTCTGCCCCGAGTAAGAGCTGCTGCAGCCGCGTTTCAAGACGCCCCGCCCCGTCGGTGATGTAGTCGAGACTCGGCTGCAACAGGAATCTCCGAACTGACGTGAGCGATCGCGGGCGCGGGCTGTAGCGAACTTCGGCAAATGTTCGCCGAAAGTCGTTACGCCGGAGGAACCCGACCTCCGGGTTGAAGTTCGCTCCCACGCCGAGACGTTCAAGCTTGAGACTCCAGCGGTCGCCGCTGTAGTCGACCTCCGTCTGATAGCTTAAGTCGTCTCCGTGTAACCCCGGCGTTTCGGTCCTGGCAAGATATGTGTTGAGGCTCAGGTTGTCGTAGAAAGAAAAGACGCCGTCGACGCCGTAGGTATAACTGGCGCCCTGCGCCTTCGCGGACACTGACCGACCCGTGAACATCCCACCGACAGCGCTCCGCCGTAGCACGTCGCGTCTGACGCGAATGACGGAAAAGTTCGTAGGCCGGCTCCCCGTAAGGCCTTCCTCTCCGGTCTGAACATCGAGCAACCCGATGCTGTACGGTCCTACCTTTCCGGTCAGGCGCCCTCCCGCGAGAATGGGTACTGTCTGCCCATCCTCGAGTCCGATGCGACGGCTAAAGAACAGGGCCGGGGCCGCCCCACCGAACAGGGCTCCCGTGAAGTACGACGTGATAGGGTCGTACTCGTAGCCTGCTCCGAAATTAAAGATCCCTTGTCCTTCAAGAAAAAACTCGCGCTTTTCCGGGAAAAACAGGCTGAACCGTGTCAGGTTGACCTGCTGCTCGTCCACCTCCACCTGTGCGAAGTCGGTGTTGTAGGTGAAATCAGCGGTCAGTCCTTGTGTCACCCCGTATTTCACGTCGAACCCCGCCGCCCCGCCTGGCCGGTTCAGCACACGAGGGCTCGCACCCAGGTCGGTCGCC
The DNA here is from genome assembly GCA_963577695.1 of Vicinamibacteria bacterium. GTDB lineage: Bacteria > Acidobacteriota > Vicinamibacteria > Vicinamibacterales > UBA8438 > UBA8438. The sequence goes on from CAUZAY010000117.1 coordinate 1,369, forward strand.
AGATCGGCGATGGCGTACGGCTTGATCTCGAAACGTGTCGCCGATGCCGGCACGTCGAGACCGACGAGCGTCGCGGCGGACGAGAACTGGAGACTACCCGAACTACGAAGAGCGGCCGGTATCGGCGTGAGGAACGAGGTCTCGTTCTTCCAGGCGACACGACGCTGAAAATTGATGCCCCAGAATTGGCCCGCGTCCGTTCCGTAGCGGAGCGATTTGAACGGAATAGCCATCTCGAGCGTCCAGCCCTGCTCAAAACGAGTCGTCTGCACATCCCAGACGGTGTTCCAGTCCAGGTTGGTCGAGCGCTCGTTCGTGATGGTTTGGTCAAACAGACCGCCCAGCGCGTTTGTCATGAAGTTGAAGCCGTTACGCCGGTCATAGAAGGTGTCGAGCATGACCGCAAACGTGTCGTTGCCGTACATCCCGTAGCTGTCGCGCCGCATCTCATTGGCCACCGTCTGGTCTGGCTGAGAATCCCAGCAACGGGCGGCAACATAGACCGTCTCACCATCGAACAGCACCCAGACTTCCGTCTGTTCCGTCGCTGGCGCGCCCTCGCTCGGTTCCTGTTGTATGAAGTCAGTGACTGGTGCAATGGTCTGATACACACGTTCGTCGAGTTGGCCGTCGAGTCTGAGCGGTTCGTCGAGACGGATCGCGCGCATCGTGACGCGCCCGGATGGGTCCCGCGTAATCACCGCCGGCGGCACCGGCGGCGGCGGGCCGTCGATGACACCCCGTGCCGGCCCGGTCACGACCTCATCGGGCGGGGCTCCCGCCGTCGCTCGAGCCGGCCCTGACGCGACGAAGCTGTCCGAAGGGTTCACTCCTGCAGCCACCTCGTCAGACGGCTGGCGCTGCCCGGCGTGACCTAGCGCAGCCATCAGACGCGCCGCCAGACGGTCCTGCAGGCCGAACAGCTCGGCGAACACACCGTCCACCTTGATCGACGTGAAGACCGACCCGCTGTCGGATCGGACAAGCGTCGCGGTGATCCGGATCTGGTCGCCTACCCGCTGATAGGCACCGCGTACGAGCCAGCGAACCTCGCCGCGAGCGGCACCCAGGACAGCCGCGAGCGCGTCGGCAATGCCGGCGCCGATCCAGTCGTCATCGGGTTGTCCACTGAGGTTGTCGAACGGGTGTATCTCGACACGGCCGTCCCGCCCGGGCAGGGCCTCTTGCATCAACGCCGTCTCTGGCGACGCGACGAGGATGACAGCGACGCAGGCGAAGATGCGAAGAATAGACAAGGGACTTGCTAGCCCTCGAGTTTGGCAACGACGAGCTCGACGCTGCAGTTGACCCAGCCGTTGATGGGAGATCATCCGGCGCCTACTCCGGTCCCCGACCGATGTCGTCCCGCGAGGCCATCGCCACTTCGCGCACGAAAAATGCGTAGAAGCGGGCCGCGCGCTCAAGCCCAGGCACGGAGATCGTCTCCAGCACATCCCCACTCGCGTGATACATCGGTCCGGAATGAATGGCCTGCACGCGTGGCACGCCGAGCGGCCGGTAGCCGCCCAGGTCGCCGGGGACCGACGCCCGGAACTCGGGGTTGAGCTGAAAGCCGTATCGCGTCATGCCGCGCTGGCCGGCGTCGATCAAGAGTGGAGCCTCGTTGTCGATGCCGAAGCTCATACGCTGCTCGGTCGAAGCGACCGTCCAGGGGCCGATTGGATGGCGAGCTGCGCGATGTGCTCGAGGTTGAGCACGAGCACGGTCTTCTCGGTCAGCGCCGGGGTCATCGTGACGAAGTTGGTGGGGCCGTTGAGCCCTCGGCTGTGATGCCCGCCGCTGGCGACGAACACCAGCGTACGGTCAAGCTGATGCTCCGGCCGGGCGAAGTGCCGGGCCATCGCGAGGAGGACCGCGAGGCCGTCGGCGTTGTCGCCGGCCGCGTCGAACCACCCGTCGGCATGGGCGTTGACGATGATGTTCTCGTCACTGGCTCCCGGTACGACACCGACGACGTTGTGGCCCGTCAGACCGGCGAGCATCTCCGTTTCCAGACTGAGCTCGAGGCGGAGCGTGTCAGACGCACCGGTCTCAGCCGCTCGAGCCATGACGGCGTCGAGAAAGGCGCCGTCCGCGGTCCCGATATTGAAGCAGGGACCGTCGCAGTTGCTGAAATCACGCAGGTGCATGTTGCCCGTCTGCTCGACGACATTGAGGACCGCCACGGCACCTTGGCTCATCAGCGCACGTGCGCGCGCCACCGTCTGCCGGCGCTCCGAGTACGCGCCGGATGCCGGGCGCAGATGCTGAACGACGACCTTTCCGCTCACATCCACATCGGCGAGCGTCTCGTCGGATGTCCGCCCGACATCCACGAGGGCTGCGGCAAGGGTGAGACCGGGAATCTCGGACCCGCTCGTCGGGAGCGCGGACTCGAGCACCACGTCGTGGCTACCCGCGCCGAACGCCGGGTCGGCCACGAGACGCACCTCCCATGTGCGCGGCCACCACATGTCCTCGGTTCCATCGTAGGCCTGCACCTCGACATCCTGAAGACCCGCGTCCTGGAACTGATCCCCGACCCACTCCATCGTCGCGGCGGCCGACGGTCGGCCGGTGACCCGACCCCACATGCGGTTGCCTGCGGCCCGATCCTGTCTCGAGAAGCCGGCGATCGTGTCGACATCCGCCAGTATGCGGACGCCCTCGAGGTCGTGGTTGTCCTTCTCGCCAGCCGGCACCGACAGCGGGGCCGGGACCACGTCCGCAACCCGCACCACGGGGTGATGAGGATCGCCCAGCCCTGGTGGCAGCTTGAGCCCGAACCAGGCGGCATCAGGCACCTCGGCCGGCGCGCAGCCGGACAGGAGGACCAGGATGACAGCCAGATCGACAACCGTCCGACCGGCTCGTAGGTGTCGCTCTCTCTGTTGTCGATTCATATGGTCTCCCGCCGATGCGCGTCTACAATGCCATAGCCTGCGGCGCGTCGGGTCCAGATTCCAGAGCCCAAGGGTGGCATGTCGGCCGTCCATGCTATCAATCGTCGGCCTGGGCGGGCTCCAGCCTGAGCCACCAGTGGAAGCCGCAAGTCACCGCTGACAGCTTCATGCTGGCTGGCGCTGCGACGGTCACATCCGTTCGTTGGACCGGAATGTAACGCTTTGTCAGCACGCCGCCGGATCCCGCCGCGGACAACTTCGTGATTTTCTTCTTCGAGGACATCAACGGGCTGCCGGACTTGACTCCGTTTGCCAGTTACAGCGTCGGAAGCGACGTGAACCGGGTGTCGACCGGTCTCACCATCTTGGAACAGGAGAATCAGGTGCTGCGCACGGAGTTCAGCTATGTGGCGACAATTCCGCCTACGCTGCTCCAGGCTGGAACGCCCTACTACCTGGCCATCTGGAACAATCCCGGTTTCTCTCTCGCTGGCTGGTCCTGGGCGTCGGGCGCGGCTGGAGACACCGTGAACTACATCAAGACCGCGTTCCCCACGAGTATGTTTCCGTGGACTCAGGGGAATGACATGAGCCATTCCTTTGCATTGAGTGACGTCCCCTGATGCTGGAGCCGCATATTCTGCCGGCGGCGGTCCCCTTGAAGCCAAGACACGATAAGCTCGACCCACTTGAACCTACAGACTTGTGGAGGTACGCCCGTGAAGACACGCCAGAACAGACAGTGGTTCGCGATCCTCGCCGTCGCCCTCATGTCGGCGGCGTGCACGACGGCCGCCGGCGCGCTGGCGGAAGATGTCGAGAGCCCACGCGACCTCGCGGTCGTCGCCCCCGAATCCGTTGGCGTCTCATCCACCCGCCTCGAACGACTGGAGGCCGGCATGCGTGGGTTCATCGAGGACGGCAGCCTGGCGGGCGTCCATACCGTGATGGCCCGGCACGGCAAGATCGTGCACTCCAGTCTGGCCGGCGTGAAGGACGTCGAGAGCGGCGCCCCGCTCACCGACGACGCGATCTACCGCATCTACTCGATGAGCAAGCCGATCACCGGGGTCGCGATGATGATGCTCTACGAAGAGGGCAAGTGGCGGCTCAACGAACCGGTGACGAAGTTCATTCCGGAGTTCGCGAACCTGCAGGTCTACGCGGGCGATGGACCGGACGGCGAACCGTTGCTGGAAGACGCCAACCGGTCGATGACGATGCGCGAGCTGATGACGCACTCGTCAGGACTGGCCTACGGCTTGGGCGCCGGCAATCCTGTCGACCGGATGTATCGCGAGTTGGGCGTGCTCGATTTCCGTAACAAGCCGCTGCAATCGATGATCGACACGCTGGCCACCACACCGCTGCTCTATCAGCCGGGCGAGCGCTGGTATTACAGCATCGCGGTCGATGTGCAGGGGTATCTGGTCGAGAAACTGTCAGAACAACCGTTCGACCAGTTCCTGCAAGAACGGATATTTGGGCCGCTGGGCATGGTCGACACGGCGTTCTATGTACCGGCCGACAAAATGGACCGCCTCGCCCTGATTCATGGCCAGGATGCTGACGGTGCGCTGGTCCCGCCGCAGCGCGGTGACGACCCCACCCAGCCGCCGGCCGGACCGTCCGGCGGGGGCGGGCTATATAGCACCACGCTGGACTACGTGCGATTCAGCCAGATGGTGCTCAACGGCGGTGAGTTGGACGGCGTTCGGTTGCTGTCGCCACGCAGCATCGAGATGATGCGTACGAATCATCTGCAGGAACAGGCGCTGAGCACGATGGGACCGGGGTCCGGGTTCGGGCTCGACTTCGGTGTCGTCATGGACCCGGCCGCGGCCGGTGAGCCCTACTCCAAAGGGTCGTTCCGATGGGGCGGCGCGGCCGGCACCTGGTTCTGGATCGACCCGCTCGCGGACTTCGTCTTCGTTGGCATGATCCAGCACCGCGGCCGGGCCGTCGGCGAGGTGCAGGGCGCCTCGCGAAGCCTGGCCTATCAGGCGATTGTCGAGTAGCGCGCGACTCGATTCGCCGAAACATGGCGAGCCAAGGTGGCGGCGCAGGCTTCGAGGCCCGCCCCGGCGTCCCTATGCTCATCTTTTGGTTGGGCGAACTGGCCATCTGACGGTCTGCCGGTGTACGATCGCCGGCCGCTCGGCTCCCGCCGCGCCCACTCCTGTCGCTCGTTCGATGTCAGTTTCGCGGGGCCCATGGCGTGCAGCACCACCGGGTGAATCGTATCTCGTCACCCGAAGGAGAACACGATGGCGCTCTTCGTTGTGAGGCATCAGCACGAGCCAGACCGGTGTCCGGCGCTCGACCCCGAGGCGGGCGCGGGGCTCCTCAACTATCTGAGCCGGCCGAACGTCAAACAACACGGCATCACGATCAAGGGCGAGGCCGTAGTCAAGGGAGAGCACACCTTTTTTCTGATCGCCGAAGCGTCTGACGAGGCGCAACTGCGGCGATTCATGCGGCCGTTCTCACAAGCCGGCAGTCTCGATATCTTCCCGGCGTCGACCTGCGCGATGGTGGTGGCGAGCGGTGGGTGCTCGGCTGACCCGCCCGACATCGGTGAGCTGGCGGCGGTGGACCCGGAAGAGGCGTGCCAATACGCGCTCGAGTCGAATCTCGTGGTGCACAAGGCACATCCGCTCAACTGCGAGACGTCGATCCCGGCGCTGGTCGGCAGCGTGGTGATGCCGAACGCGCATTTCTATGTCCGTAACCATTTTCAGATCCCGAAACTCGATCCCGACGCGTTCAACCTGAGGGTCCACGGCCTCGTCGACCGGCCGCTCGAGTTGAGTCTGGCCGACCTGCGTGGGATGAAGTCACACACCACGGTGGCCACGCTGGAGTGCGCCGGCAATGGCCGGACGCTCTTCGAGCCGCCGATCCCGGGTGAGAAGTGGAACCTCGGGGCGGTAAGCACCGCGGAGTGGACCGGCGTGCCGATGGCCGAGGTTCTCGATCAAGCCGGGGTATGTCCGGACGGTCGTGAGGTCGTGTTCCTGGGCGCGGATAGCGGTTCAGTGGCGGGTCGGAAGGAACCGATTTCGTTCGGCCGTAGTCTCACGATCGACCAGGCACGTGACGAAGGTGTCATGCTCGCTTACGCGATGAACGGCGAAGCGCTTCCGATCCAGCACGGCTTTCCTCTGCGGGTCATTGTTCCCGGCTGGTATGCGGTCGCTTCCGTCAAGTGGTTGACCGACGTCGAGGTGGTCGCCGACCCCTACGACGGGCACTACCAGGCGGAGAAGTACTGGTACGAGTGGGAGCGGAACGGCGACAGCGTGAGGGAGCCGGTCACCCTGATGCAGGTGCGTGCGCTAATCACGGATCCTGGCCCCGGGCAAGAGGTTACGCGCGGGGATGTGACGATCCGCGGCGTGGCCTGGTCCGGCGCCGCGTCGGTGGCCCGCGTCGAGGTCAGCATTGGAGGCGGTGATTGGCACCAGGCACGTCTGACCGGCGACCGCAAGCGGCACAGTTGGCAGTGGTGGGCACTCCAGACGCGGATCGACGAACCCGGGCTGGTCTCCTTGCGGGCGCGCGCGATTGACCTCGCCGGTCGATGCCAGCCCGATCAGGCCGAGTGGAACCGGAATGGCTACGGGAACAACAGCGTGCAGGAAGTGACCCTCAAGGTGAACTAGGTTTCCTGGCGAGGCGTCCGTCTGGCGGCGTTACTGCCTGGCCGGCCGCGGGTTGACAGACGCCGCTGCCCAGCAGGATGAGCAACGCGACCGATAGCCGTCCTGCGTATCTCACGATCAGCCTCCGGGCGTTGCGAGCCCAAGTCGCAGTCTAGGCGTGCCCGCGGCGCGTCGTCAAGGGTCGCATCCGGCCTCTGTACCCGTCGTCACTTCAGATAAACTCCGACCTACAGCAGAGGCAGGGAAGAAGGTGGCATGAGCAACGACGGCACACGACTGGATGAGACCGTCCTGACCCGACGGCACATTCTGCAGGCATTCGCCACCCTCGGTGGGTCGTCGTTGGTCATGGGCGCCATGGACGCCTGGGGGTTGATGGGGGCGTCGGCCGCCCAGCGCCCGAGGCTCGAGGGGCGATCGTCGGGCACCAGGGTTCTAGTGCTGGGGGCCGGCATCTCCGGTCTGACGGTCGCATACGAGCTGGGGAAGCTCGGTTATGACTGCCAGGTGCTCGAGGCGCGTGACTGGGTGGGCGGGCTCTGCTGGACCGTGAAAGGCGGCGCGTCGCACACCGAAATCGGCGGCGAACGGCAAGTGTGTGAGTTCGACGACGGGATGTACCTGAACGGCGGGGCTTGGCGGCTGCCCAATGCCGACACGGGCGTGCTTGGCTATTGCTCCGAGTTGGGGGTGCCGCTTGAGATCTTCGTCGATGCTGCGGATGCCAACTACTTCTACGAAGAGAACCCCGAGCTCGGGCCGCTGTCAGGCACGCGAGTGCGGCTGCGCGAAGTAAAGGCCGATCTGTGGGGGGCGACGTCCGAGCTGTTGACCAAGGCGATGGACCAGGGCGAGATCGACGCCGCACTGACGACCGACGACAAGGAGCGGCTCGTGTCGTTTCTCGTCCGCGCCGGCTACCTGGATACCGAAGACCACGCGTATCGGCCGCCCATGTCCCGCGGGTCCCAGGATCGGCATGACCTGGGCGCGCTGCTGCAGACCGGGTTCGGGGCCCGGGTGCGGTCGCTCTACGCCGGCACCGGCGGCCCGGCCCCGGTGTTCCAGCCGATCGGCGGCATGATGGAGATTCCGCTGGCGTTTCAGCGCGCCTTGGGCGAGCGGGTCACACTCGACGCCGAGGTCCGGTCGATTCGCCACACCGCCGACGAGGTCCGGGTGACGGTCCGGAACACCCGGACCGGCCAGGAGCGTGAGGAGACGGCCGACTATTGCGTGTGCTGCCTGCCGATGGCCGTCTTGCAACGGGTCGACGTGAATCTGTCGTCGGACATGCGGGAGGCGGTCAACAACACCGGCCACAGCACCGCCTCGAAGATGGGGCTGCAGATGCGTCGTCGGTTCTGGGAGCAGGACGACGGGATCTTCGGGGGCCACCTCTGGTCGCGTAGCCTCCAGCTTGGCGAGTTTTCCTACCCGTCGAACGACTACTTCTCGAAGAAGGGCGTGCTGCTGGGTTTCTACGGCAACGGCGGTATCGCGGGGCTGTCGGACCAGGCGATCGGGGCGCGGGTCGAACACGTGCTGACGCAGTCGAGCAAGGTGCACCCCCAGATGCGCGACGAGTTCGAGCACGCCTACGCCGTCTGGTGGGAGAAGATTCCGTATAGCCTTGGCGCCTACGGCCGCACGCCGGCCCAGAGCCTGTTGACCGAACTGAGCAAACCGGACGGCCGCCTCTATATCGGTTGCGCCGGCGCGAGCACGCGTCCCGCCTGGCTCGAGGGTGGCATCCAGGCCGCCTGGCGGACGGTCGAGTTGCTGCACGAGCGTGCGATGCGGGCCTAGGGGTGTGCGTCTCAACGAGGTCATCGGAGGAATCATGAAACGGATGGGCGTAACCGGCGGGCTGGTGGTGGCGATGATCCTCGTCGGCGGGTCGGCTACGAGGGCTGGAGCGCAGGGTGAACCAGGGGCCGAGGTGACCAAGGCGCAATACGACACCTGGATGACGGAGCTCTCCAACTGGGGTCGATGGGGTGCCGACGACGAGCTTGGAGCGCTCAATCTGATCACCCCGGCCAAGCGTCTGGAAGCGGCGTCGTTGGTCACGCGGGGCACGGTGGTGTCGATGGCGCGCGAGATGACCATCGAGCGGTTGGACGATCCAGACCAGGCGAGCGCGAACCGCCCCCCCGTGCTGGTGGGATCGACGCGGAACGTCTTCGACATCAACACCGAGGGCGGATACTTCTGGGAACGCTACGAAATCGAATACCACGGCAGTGCGGTCAGCCACCTGGACGCCCTGTGTCATGTGGCCTACAACGGCAAGGTCTACAACGGTCTCGACTTCGAGGACGTGGCCTCGAAGGAGGACGGCTGCACGCGGATGGGTGTCGCTAATCTGCGAGAAGGGCTGATCACCCGTGGCGTCTTGATCGACATGCCTGGCCGGGCCGTACGACGGCAGGACATCGAAGCGTGGGAAGCGGAAACCGGCATCACGATTTCGGCCGGCGACGCCCTGTTTCTCCGTACGGGTCGCGATGTCGGTGAGCGGGGCGGTTATCACCCCTCGCTGATTCCCTTCTTCAAAGAACGAGACATCGCGCTCCTGGGCGCCGACGTGCCGCAGGAAGGTGGTCAGGTCGACGGAGTCACGGTGCCGGTGCATTTCTTTGCGCTGGTGGCGCTGGGCGTCCACCTGTTCGACAACCTCGGTCTCGAGGGTCTGGCCGAGACGGCGAACGACCTGAACCAGTGGGAGTTCATGTTCATGGCCTCGCCGCACGTCGTCCCCAACGGCGCCGGGTCGGCGATCAACCCGCTTGCTGTGTTTTAGCGGTGCGGAAGCACGCTCGGAGAACTGGTATGCCACACGCGAGATCTGACCGGAGACTTGGCGCGCTGACGCTGATGTTGGGGTGTGCCTGTGGCTGCGCCGCGCCGGGGCCGGTCGAGGAGACGGCGGCTAGCTCCTCCAGCCCGACCGAGGCAGTGCAACCTGCGTCCGGCTTCACCGTGGATCCGTTCTGGCCGCAGCCATTGCCCGATGGGTGGTTGTTGGGCAATGTCGTCGGCGTGGCCACCGACTCGCGCGACAACGTCTGGATCATCCACCGGCCGAACAGCCAGTCGGGGGCGGCCGAGACGCCGCCGGTGATCGCCTTCGCGCCAGATGGCAGTGTCGCGCAGAGTTGGGATGGGCCGGGCGACGGGTTTGACTGGGGCACGCAAACCCACGGCATCTATGTGGACCACGAAGACAACGTGTGGGTCGGGTTCGGTGGCGGCCTGCCGTATGACCCGAGCGCGAAGACCACCACTGACAACGCCCTCGTGCTCAAGTTCACCTCCGACGGGCAGTTTCTGGTGCAGATCGGCGACTTCGGCGTCGGCACCGAGGGGAGCGACAGCACCATGTTCCTCGGGCAGCCGACTGATGTCTGGGTCGATGGCGAGGCGAACGAGGCCTACATCACGGACGGCTACACCAATCGCCGTCTCATCGTGTTCGACGCGACGACAGGCGACTACGTGCGGCACTGGGGCGGGTATGGCAACGCTCCGGACGACGGGTCGATGCCCAGGTTCAGTCGTGACGCCGAGCCCCCGTCGCAGTTCAGCACGCCGCACTGTGTGACCGGAGCCGCCGACGGGTTGGTCTATGTGTGCGACCGGGGCAACCAGCGGATCCAGGTTTTCCGCAAGGACGGCACGTTCGTCGCCGAGGCGTTCATCGAGGCCGATCTGGGAGATGGTGAGGTGGGCGGGACGCCGTGGGATATCGCGTTCTCCCCCGACGCGGAGCAGCGGCAGCTGTTGGTCGTGGATGGCGGCGGTCATGCCGTCCACGTGCTCGACCGCGACTCGCTCGAGGTCACCGAAAGCTTTGGCCGCCGCGGGCGATGGGCCGGCCAGTTCGAATCGCCCCACAATCTGGCACTCGACTCAAACGGGAACCTCTTCGTCGGCGAGACGCTCGACGGCCGCCGCGTCCAAAAATTCGTCCCGTAGCCTCCAGGGCGGGCGGTGGGAACGGGCATCTCGGTCCGCGAACCGTCGGAGACGAGCCGGGGTGCCGGCGCCGCCGGCGGCGAGGACCGTGCACGGGCGCGGAGTTTTAGCGCCGGGTCTGGGACCAGCTACGCGCTCGCTTTTCCCTCGGTGTCGGGACCAGGCCATCCGTTAGCCCGTGCCAAGCGCTCTGGGGGCCAAGGTGAGGAGAGCTCAGCTCGTCGACCGGTTCGCGGCTCGAGATGCCCCCTCCCGCCACTTGGACTACTACGGTAAGCTGAACGGCCCCAAGATGGTTCGTAGCGCCGGCCGTCAGGTCCGCCGCCCATGAAAAGGAA
>CAUZAY010000118.1:0-12208 GCA_963577695.1 Vicinamibacteria bacterium
CCAGCACGTCGGGCGACGTGGCCGGCAACACCGGTGGCTCCAGTGGTGTTACCACCACCAGTTGGTTGGACAGCAGGACGGTTCGGGTTGCGGGCCGGAGCAATCCGGCGGCGGCCACCCGGTCCATCTGGATGTGGTCCGCGCTGATAAAGACATCGACCGGCGCCCCGGCCAGCAACTGCGACGCCAAGGTGCTGGACGCCGCGAGGTTGAGTTCAACCGTAATGCCGGTGTCGCGTTCGAACGCCTCCGCCAACGGCTCGACGACGGTGGTCAGGCTCGAGGCCGCCGAGACGATCAGGACCCCCGGCCCGGGGTCGGGCGCACATCCGCACGCCGTCAGAGACAGCACGGCCAGCACGCTCAACGGTGCGGACAAACGCATAGTTGACCAATTTAGTATGATTACATCTTGTTTTGCAAACGTTTATAGTCGAATAATCGATACAACGCCCTCATCCCAAGTACTGGCGGTTAGGGTCGCGGACACACGCGACAACCCACCGAGGACGACCAGATGGCAGTGTTCACAGTGCGACAGGCGGCGGATCGACTCGGCGTGGGGTACTCGACGCTCAAGCAGTGGATTTACCGCGGCCGGGTCCGAACGACCCTGACAGACGGTGGGCATCACCGTATCGCGGAGACGGAAGTCGACCGTTTGCAGGCGACCGGGGGCCGAGCCCCGACGCGACCCGCGCCCCGACCGCGCCACGGCGGGGTCCTCATGCTGGTCAGCGGGCGCAACCGCTTGCGCGGAGTCGTCGAAGAGGTGCGGCGTGAAGGCCTGGTGGCTCAGGTGAGACTGCGCATCGGGGACCAGCTGCTCACGGCGGTCATCACCCGTGACGCGCTTGACGAACTGAAACTCAAACGCGGTGACGAGGCCATCGCGTTGATCAAGGCCACCGAGGTAATGGTGGCCCGCGAAGCCTCATCGCTACAGTAGCGCAGCCCGGGACACTTCCAGGTTGCGGAAAAAGATGACGCTCGGAAACCTATGGTTCTCTGGTAAACGTGGGTGGAAGCACGGACTGGAGTTGGAGCCCCCAGTGCCCATCCTGCCGAGTCACGACATACAGGCCAGGCATGGTCGTGATCGGGCTGTCGTCAACGGCATACCGCGTGAAGACGATTCGGAAGTGGACCTTGTCCGGCGAGACATGAACCGCTTCGGCCAGGTCTAGCGTCGAACGGTCCAATCCGGACTGACGCACCGCCTCGAAGTCGATCGCGATCTCTTCTGGTGTCTCGCGGAGCACGACCTGTCCGTTGCTCCCCACGCTCAGCCGCGGAAAATTGCTGACCGCCGCAATCGCCTCGTTGTCGGCGGCATTCAAGGCACGAAAGTACTCTTCGAGCGCGGCCCGCGCCTCTGTTTCGTGCTGCCGGTCATCATCCTGAGCCGCGGCCGTGACGCTCATCCACACGCCGACAACGAGCGTGAGGAGACCCACCACGGCTGGACGACCCAGACTCATTGGTGGCTTGTCGTTCCGTGCCAAGAGCCGGCTATGCATGACCACCCTCCTTGCATCGTCGCTCGTGACGTGCAGCCCTCAAGTGTAGACCGAAGTCGAACAGCGGCGGAATCAATGCGACATCTTCGCCCTAGAGAGGCGTGCAGGAAGCCGATTGAGGATCTGTGAGCGCAGACTCACGCCCTCGGGCGCAATGACACGCCAGCGATTTCGATTTATGTTGCGAACCACGTTGAGAGGACACTAGCATGAACCCCTGCTTTCAACACGAAACCTACCGGTGGACGCGTGACTATCCATTAGAGGAGATTCTCAGATGTCGTATCGAACGCTCTGCTCATCGTGCGTCGTCGGTCTGTCGCTGTTCGTCCTGGCGCCGACTCACACCCTGTCGGCGGCCGAAGGTCCAACGCTGACCGCCGGCGGCCCACTCGCGTTCGGGCCGAACAACGTCTTGTTCGTGGCGGACAACGGCTCCGCGAAGATTGTGGCGCTCGAACTGGGGGCGGAGGGGGCGGGGAACACACCCGGAACCCTGGACGTGCCTGGGATCGATCGCAAGATCGCGGCGCTACTGGGCACGGACCAGAGCGAGATCCAGATCAACGATCTGGCCGTCAACCCTGTATCCCACAATGCCTTCCTGTCGGTGTCGCGTGGCCGCGGTGCCAATGCAACACCGGTCCTCTTGCGCGTCGATGGAGCCGGAACGATCGACGTGGTGTCGTTGAGCGGCGTCACCTACACGGAGTTGGCCTTGCCCAACGCGCCGGCCTCGAATCCGAGCGCCCGCCGGAACCCGCGAGCGTCCTCGGTCACCGACATGTCATTCGTCGACAACCAGCTGTTCATCGCGGGCCTCTCCAGTGAAGAGTTCTCGTCGAAGCTCCGTGCGGTCGAGTACCCGTTCGCGTCGATCAACAGTGGCACCAGCGTCGAAATCTGGCACGCGGCTCACGGACGATTCGAGACGCACTCGCCGGTCTATACGTTTGTGCCCTACGAGGTCGGTGGCGAGCAGAACCTGATTGCCGGGTATCTCTGCACACCGCTCGTGAAGTTCCCGGTCACAACACTGCAGCCGGGCGCCAAGGTAATGGGCACGACCATCGCCGAGTTGGGTAGCGGCAATCGGCCCATCGACATGGTGGTGTACGAGAAGGACGGCGCCGACTATCTACTGATGTCGAACACCAGCCATGGGGTGATGAAGATTCCGACCTCGGACTTCGACACCCAGCCCGGACTGACCGAATCGGTCGGGGGCGGAGACACGGCCGGCGTCACGTTCGAGACGATCTTGCAGCTGACCGGGATCGAACAGCTCGACTTGCTGAACGACGAGCAGATCGTCGTCATCGCGCGAAGCGACGCGGGTCAGACCAACCTGGAAGCGCGCGCCCTACCGTAGCGCGCCCGGTTGGCCCCCCTTTATGGCACGTGCGAGCGACGCCGACTACGGGATGCCGGTAACGTGGGACTGGCGCCAACGGACCGGCGCCGTCCCACGTTTCCGGCTGCCACGCGCGGCAACCCGTGATGTGGCGACGCTCGTGCTCGTCGGCGTCGCGTCGCTCATCGCGGGCTGCGCGAAGACGCCGGTGGTCGACATGTCAGGGGTGGCCATCACCTTGGCCGCCGGCTCTGAAGACGCCGCCGGAGATGCCGACACCGTCGCCGCCAGCGTCCACGTGACCGGTCTCCCGCCGACGCAGGTTGCCGCCCTGCGCTCGACCGGGCTGACCGAAGCGCAGTGGGCGAACCTGCTTCGGGTGACAGTGGTCATGGAAGACGGCGCAGCCGACGCCGACCTCCCCCCGGTCCTCGGTGCCCATACGGTCGGCGAGGACGATTCGTTGCGGTTCACGCCACTGTTCCCGTTCGATGCCGGCCGGTCCTACACCGTCCGCCTCGATCCGAACCGACTGCCCGGTCACGCCGCGGCCGCGGCGGAAGCGATGGATACCCTTGAGGCCACGGTCGCGCTACCAAGGCCCGACATCCAGCCGACCACGGTGGTTGAACGGATCTACCCAGGCACCGATCGGATTCCGGAGAATCAGCTCAAGCTTTATCTGCACTTTTCCGCCCCGATGAGCCATGTCGACGGACTCGCCTATCTCAGGCTGCTGGATGGGCGTGGCCGCGAGGTGGAGGCACCATTTCTGCCGTTTGGTCTCGATTTCTGGGAGAGAGACCACCTGCGCTATACGGTCTTCTTCGATCCGGGTCGCATCAAGCAGGGACTGGAGCTGAACGAGCAACTGGGTCGGTCGCTCCAAGCGGGCGAGACCTACACCTTGGTCGTCGACCCAGCGTGGCCGGATGCCGAAGGCAACCCGCTGCAAGCGCCGTTCGAAAAACAGTTCAGCGTGGGGCCGGCGGACACGACGCCCCTCGATCACACGACCTGGCGGCTCCGGGTGCCCGCCGGCGGCACGACCCAACGTCTGGTCGTGTCGTTCCCCGAGCCGCTCGACCATGCGTTGATGCGTCGCGCGATCGGAGTCGAGACGGACGCCGGCCAACCGGTCGCCGGCGCGGTGGAGACTGGAAATTGGGAGACGCGCTGGATGATGACGCCCGCGCAACCGTGGGTCCCGGGCGCCTATGCGCTCGTCGCATCCACGATCGTCGAAGACCTGGCGGGGAACCAGATCGGGACGCCGTTCGAGATTTCAGCCCTTGACCCAACCGGGAATGCAGTGAGCGAGCGCGCTGACCAGGCCGGCGCCCCGGTGAGCCACGGGACGCTGGACGACACGGTTCGCATTCCGTTCGACATTCGATAACACCTCGCGCGGCTCGATGAGCGGCGACTTATTCTGCCGGCCATCGTCGCGCCCCGATATACTCGTCCTTCAGTGCTGCACGGTACCAGGTTCGCCCGGGATGTTCCCATCCGCGAACGTCTGAGATACGAACCAGCAGACCTACAGCGACGTCACGCGAGCGGCTCCGATCCATTGAGTTACCGGCACGGTCCGACCAACTCCGAACCATGAAGACGATGGCACGTATCTGGACGCAGTGGGTCAAGACCGAGGGCAGGGACGCGTGGGGTCGCCGCCGCGGGGTCGGCGGCGCGTGGGCCGTGCTCCTGGTCGGGGCTGGCGTGGCGTACGCACAGAACGGGTCGCTACAGGGGCGTGTGACCGACGTGCAGGACGCGCCACTCGTCGGCGTCACGGTCACGATTCGCTCGCTGACGCTCGGGGCGCCGCTCGTGTTGATCACCGACACGACAGGCACGTATCAGACGGCGCCATTGGCCGCGGGGGACTACACGGTCGACGTCACGCTGGTGGGATTTCAGACCGTCCGAGAAACTGTCTCTCTCGGCGACACCAGCTCCGCCACGCTCGATATCCAGCTCAACATCGCTGCAGTGACGGAGCAGGTCAACGTAGTGGGCGTCACCCCCCTGCTCGGAGCGACGATCGGACGCGAGCGGCTGCCCGCCACGGTGTCGGTCGTGGGCTCCCGCGAACTCCGGGCGCGCGGCGCCCCATCGGTCGCCCAAGCGCTCGACGAGCAGCTCGGGGCGATCTCCATGGAGGGCACGACCGGGAACCTGTTTCAGCCGACCCTGCGGTTCCGAGGATTCACCGCATCCCCCCTGTTGGGGTTACCGCAGGGCATCGCGGTCTACCAGAACGGCGTTCGCGTCAACGAGCCGTTCGGCGACACGGTGCAGTTTGACCTGATGCCGATGTTCGCGGTCGATCAGGTCCAACTGAGCGCCGGGGCTGACCCGACCTTTGGGTTGAACGCCCTCGGCGGGGCGCTGGCGCTGCAATTGAAGAACGGGTTCGATGCCGGCGGCTTCCGAGGCGAGTTGGCGGGCGGGTCGTTCGACCGGGCGACGGGCACCGCGGAATACGGGGTCCATCGCGGCGACTGGGGGTTGTATGTCGGGGCGACCCGCTTCGATGAGACGGGCTGGCGTGTCGCCTCTCCATCCACGGTCAACCAGGCGGTGGCCGATCTCGCCTACCGGGCCGGACGCGTCAACGCCGGCGTGAACGTCACTTACGCCAACACCCGGCTCAACGGGAACAGCGCCGCGCCGATCGAGTTACTGGCGGTCGACCGCACGGCGGTCTTCACCTTCCCCGATATCACCGAGAACGAACTGGGATTCGTCCAAGGGAGATTCAGCCTGGCCGCCTCCGACACCTGGTCGGTCCAGGCTACGGGCTACTACCGCGACCTCGATCGCCGCACTCTCAACGGGGATGAGGCGGATTTCGTGGTCTGCGACGATGATGCCCTGCCATCGGGGGCTCCCGCCAACACTCTGTGTCAGCGAATCGGCGGTGACGATGATGAGGACGACCTCGGGACCGCGGTCGGGACCGTGCTCGAAGACGGCCTCGACGAAGACGAGCCACAGGATCGCGCGCTGGTCGACATCGGAACCGGCGCCTTCATCACCGAGGCCGACGCGGAAGGGAACGCAGCGTTCAACCGCACGTCGACCCAGTCACAGGGATATGGCGCCACCCTGCAGGCCAGTTCCACTCTCGACAACAATGTACTCGTCCTCGGCGCGGCCGCCGATCTGTCCGACGTCGCCTTCGTCTCGAACAGCGAAGTGGGCACCCTGAGGGCCGACCGATCCGTCGCCGGCTCTGGTCTGTTCGTCGGCATCTTTGGGGAAGCCCCGGACGACCTGTTCAACACGAGTCTCACCACTGAGAATCGCACGCTCGGGCTGTATTACAGCGACACGCTGTCGCTGACCGACCGCATTCACGTGACCGTCTCCGGACGGTTCAACCGCGCCCGAATCGACATCCGTGATTGGCTCGGCACGTCCCTGAACGGCGAGCACACGTTCAGTCGGTTCAACACCGGCGTCGGTGGCGTCTTCGAGTTGAACGATGCCGCATCAGTCTTCGCTCGCTACACGGAGTCGAGCCGAGCGCCGACGGCGGCGGAACTAAGCTGCGCCGACCCGGCCGAACCGTGTCGCGTGCCGAATGCGTTCCTCTCGGACCCTCCATTGGAGCAGGCGGTCGCCAAGTCGCTCGAGGGTGGCGTGCGTGGAGACCTGGTAGCCAGCCGAGGCACGCTCGAGTGGTCGACCTCCTGGTATCGCACCCGAATCGACGACGACATTCTCTTCGTGGCGTCTTCCCGACTGATCGGGTCCGGGTTCTTCCAGAATGCCGGCGACACACAGCGGGTGGGGCTGGATGCCGATATCCGCGGCCGAATCGATCGGGTCGAGTGGTTCGCCAGCTACGGACTGGTGAATGCCACCTTCGAGTCACCACTGGAGCTGCCCGGCAATGCCGAGGTGAATGACGCGACGAACAACGAGGGACGGTTGGAAGTGCGACCAGGTGACCGGCTCGCCGGTATCCCGCGACACAGTTTCAAGACCGGCGTGAGCATCGCCGTGACCGGGGACTGGGATGTCGCGCTGGAGGCCAACCGGTCGTCCAGCCGGGTCTTTCTCGGAGACGAAGGCAACGACCAGCTGCCCGTGGACGGCTACGCCGTGGCGAACTTGCGCTCGTCGTATCGCCTCAACGACGCGCTGGAGCTGTTCGTCCGGATCGACAACCTCTACAACACCGACTACGAGACGTTTGGCCTCCTCGCCGAGCTTGAAATCGACCTGGAGGAGGTGCCTGGGGCTGACGACCCCCGGTTTCTCTCACCGGGGGCGCCTCGAAGCGGCTTCGCCGGTATCCGGGTCCAGTTCTGACAGAAACGGGCCGTGCACCCGGATGGCGACCCGACCGCAGGACCGAGCAGGGGCCTGGTTTTCCGACGAGGCGCCCGTCTAGCGGTGTTGCTTCGTCGGTCACAGCCCACCTGGCTGCTCCCTCCTCGCGCCTAGCCAGACAGACGCCTCGTCAGAAAACCCCCTCGAACTTTTTCAGCAACCTGCTAGGTTTTCGGGCGGAGCATCCGAAAACCGCGAGACTAGACGGGTTGCGCGCCGGGACGCCCGCTTTCCACGACGAAGGACGCCCGGGTCGACATCGGACTCCCCTGGTGGGTCACGTACTCGAGCACCTGATAGTCCGACGTCCAGGTACCCGGCGTGATCGCGCACCGGACGTATCCCCGTTGGTTGTTGAAGAAACGCACCGACGGATTTTCCGACAGCATCTCGGTGGTGTTACCTCGCACGTCCGAGCCATCGCCGCCGGACGTGATCGATGTGCCGACGAACTCGGTGGCGACCACTGGAGACCGCTCCGCCGTATAGTCGACCCGGAGGTCGTTCACCCAGTTGGTGTGGATATCGCCGGTGAGCACGACGGGATTGGACGGACGCCGCGAGGCGAGAAACTCCATCAAGCGCCGCCGCGCGACTTCATACCCGCTCCACTGGTCCATACTGATCAACTCGTCGTCGCCTGCCGCCTGATCAACCCGCGCCATCATCACCTGTTGCGGCAACACGTTCCACCGGCTCGACGACCGGTCGAGCCCATCCAGCAGCCACTGCTCCTGAGTGCCTCCCAGTAACGTCGCATCCGGATCGCCGACGCCCGCACAGGCCGGGCCCCTCCGATCGCCACAGGGTTGGTCGGAGCGATACTGTCGGGTGTCGAGCACGAAGAACGACGCCAGATCGCCGTATTCGAACCGTCGATACAACTGCATCCGGGGACCCGTCGGCGTCGACGCCGGTCGGAGCGGCATGTGCTCGAAATAGGCCTGATACGCCTCGGCGCGGCGACGCAGAAACAGCTCCGAGGCAAACCCTTCCTCCTCGGACACGCCGGCGGCGTAGTTGTTGTCGACCTCGTGGTCGTCCCACGTGACGATGAACGGGAATCGCGCGTGCGCCTCCTGCAGGTCGGGGTCAAGCTTGTAGAGGGCGTGCCGATTGCGATAGTCGCTGAGCAGCTCGATCTCGTCGCCCGTATGTCTCCGCGCCCGCCCGTCGCGCCCCTCGTATTCGTAGATGTAGTCCCCAAGGTGAAACACCACATCGAGGTCGTCCTCAAGCATGTGCCGGTAGGCGGTGAAATAGCCGGTCTCATAGTGCTGACAGGAGGCGAACGCCATCTTCAACTCACGGACCGGCGACCCGGCCACCGGAAACGTCCGGGTGCGCCCCACGCGACTGGCCTCACCGCCCGACCGGAAGCGATACCAATACCAGCGGTCGGGCTCCAGGCCGGTGACCTCCACATGCACCGCGTGGCCCAGGTCCGGACGCGCCACACTGGTTCCACGTTGCACCACCCGGGTCATGCGTTCATCGGTGGCGACCGCCCAGTTCACATCGACCGCCTCGTCCGGCATCCCCCCGCCTTCCAGCGGGACGGGAGCGAGCCGGGTCCACAGCATCACACTGTCCGACGTGGGATCGCCCGACGCGACACCCAGACTGAAGGGCGGGCCGGCGAACCGAGGGGTCTGTCGCGGCTGGCCGATCAACGGCACCGCCGGGGCCACCAGCAGCGCCGCGCCGCCGGCCAGAAAGGAACGACGCGAGAAATTGGGCATGACTCACTCCTGTCGTGTCAGTGACACTGCGTCGACTTCCGTGGGGCAAGGCTTCAGCCTTGCCTGGCAGGCCTGGAGGCCTGCGCCGCAGTCGAAGTTTGACAGGTTTGACAGGTTTGACAAGCCTAGGATACGGTACGTGGCTCATGCCGTTGCGGTATCGTCAGCATCATTCCCATCATCTGCATCATTGCTCCGCGGGCCAGGATGGTCGCGAGCCGGGACATATGCGCGCAACGTAGCAACGCTACCGATCACAACCAGCGCACACACCCGGCCCCGCCACCACCAACGGCGGGGCTTTTTTTTTGGCACGCGGCGGCGCCCAGAAGAAACACCGGCGCGGATGAGGACGAAGACGATGGATTTTTCAAAACTGGATGGACTGATTCCGGCCGTAATACAGGACGCGTCGAGCCACGAGGTCTTGATGGTCGGGTTCATGAACGACGAAGCACTGGCCTTGACCCGCGACACTGGGTTCGCCACGTTCTTCAGCCGCACCCGCAACAAATTGTGGAAGAAGGGCGAAACGTCGGGGAACACGCTGGCGGTCCAGCAGCTTCTGGTCGACTGCGACGACGACACGGTGCTACTGCGGGTCACGCGCAACGGCGATGGCAACGTCTGCCACACCGGGGAACGAACCTGCTTCTACCGAACCCTCGACGCCGGCGACTAGTGTCCTGTATCAGTGGTTCGGTGCATGATTCGGGAGTGCGGCGCCAGGCTGAACAGGCGTGACAAGGGAGCAAATTGGGTATTTGTGACCGCGGAACAACGCATTCAGGCGGGATGTCGGGCTCGCGAATCATGTATCGAACTGCTGTTACAGGGCACTTGTAGCGTGCACTCGACATCCGCGTGTCGATCATCGCCGGCACACTCGAATCGACAATCACGAATCTGGACAGAACCCACCCAAGAAGAACAATGGCTGACAAGACCCTACGACTCGGTATCCCCAAAGGCTCGCTGCAGGACTCAACGATCCAGCTGTTCGCACATGCCGGATTCAATATCTACACGAGCTCGCGCTCGTACTTTCCGACCATCGACGATCCGGACATCGAGTGCACGTTGATCCGAGCGCAGGAGATGGCCAGATATGTCGCCGACGAGGCCCTGGACGCCGGACTGACCGGGCAAGATTGGATCGCCGAGCACCAGGCCGCAACCGGGGACCGCGTGGTCGACATTGCCGATCTCGTTTACTCGAAACAAAGTTTCCGCAAGGTCAAGTGGGTGCTGGCGGCGCCTGAGGATTCGAAGTACCGCACGCCGCAAGACTTCGCGGGCGCCACGATCGCGACCGAGCTCGTGCGGGTGACCGAGGCGTACTTCCAGCGACTTGGAGTACCCGTCAAGGTTGAGTTCTCCTGGGGCGCCACGGAGGTCAAGCCGCCCCTGCTGGCCGACGGGATTGTGGAGGCGACCGAGACCGGGTCGACGCTCAGGGCCAACCGGTTGCGGATTATCGACACCGTCATCGAGTCGAACCCACAACTCATCGCCAATTCGACGACGCTCGAGGACGAGTGGAAGCGGACGAAACTGGACAACATCGCACTCCTGTTGCGCGCCGCGATGGAAGCCCAAGGACGGGTCGGCATGATGCTGAACGTCCGCGAGGCCGACTTGGAGGCCGTGGTCGGGCTGCTGCCGGCGTTGCAGCGCCCCACCGTATCCCCGCTGAGCCCGCTAAGCCCGCTGGGCCCTGACGCAGAAGCGTGGATGGCGGTGTCGACCATTCTCGAGGAGTCGTCCGTGCGTGAGCTCATTCCAAAGCTGAAAGCCGCCCGCGCGGAGGGTATCGTGGAGTATCCGCTGAACAAGATCGTGCTCTAGCAGCCACGGGACTGACCGATGCGCATCATCACCTCATCCAGTCGGCGGGCCGTCGACCGGCTGATCGACCGCGGGCAGGGGACCGACCCGACGATCGCTCGTCGGGTGGCTCGAATCGTGGCCGCGGTCCGCCGATCCGGTGATCCCGCCGTTCTGCGGTACGCACGGCGATTCGATCACCTGGCCGCGCCGGTGGAGGTCTCTCGTGACGAGATGCAGTCCGGGCTAAGCGCCATCGACCCGACGCTGCGCATGGCGCTCCGCACCTCGGCGAAGCACATTCGGCGGATCGCGCGACGCCAAATACCGCGCGCCTGGCGCACCGCGGTTGTACCGGGAGTCGAGATCGAACAGCGTGTCAGCCCGCTCAACCGGGTCGGCTGCTACGTACCGGCGGGACGCTATCCATTGCCGTCATCACTGTTGATGACCGCAATACCGGCCCAAGTCGCCGGCGTCATGGAAACGATCGTGGTGTGCCCGCGACCGGATCCGACAGTGCTGGCCGCCGCCGCCATCGCCAACGTGACGCGACTGTTCCGACTCGGCGGCGCGCAGGCCATCGCGGCTCTGGCCTATGGCACCGGGACTATTCCGAAAGTGGACAAGATCGTCGGACCCGGCAGTGCCTATGTCGCCGCCGCGAAGGCGCTCGTGGCGGCGGACTGCCCGATCGATTTCTATGCCGGCCCGACCGAGATCGTCATCGTCGCCACCAGCGGCAATCCCGCCTGGATCGCGGCCGACCTAATCGCGCAAGCCGAGCATGACCCGGACGCCCGCGCCATCGTGGTCACCACCGACCGCGCGCTCGCCGAACGCATCACCGAACAGGTGAAGGCGCGCATGCCAGCCAACGGACCGGCCCGGGCGTCGTGGCGACAACACGGCACGATCGTCGTCACCAAGACGGTCGACGAGGCCATCGCCCTCGTCAACCGGATCGCCCCTGAGCACCTGGTGTGCGACCGAGAAGAGGTGGCTCGCGGCGCGACCAGAGCCGGCACGGTCTTCGTCGGCCCCTACGGCGCTCAGGCAGCCGGCGACTATGCGACCGGCTCAAACCACGTACTGCCGACCGGTGGCGCGGCACGCTTCCGCGGTGGTCTCAGCGCGTCCGACTTCGTACATGTGCACAGCGTCCAGCGGATCACCAAGGCCGGACTCGCGACCCTGGCCCCGACCATCCTGCCGCTGGCCGAAGCTGAAGGTCTGACCGGCCACGCCGAGTCGGTCCGGGTGCGCCTGGCGAAATCGCCGCGCGGACAAGAACCCGCGGCCCGCAGCCCGAAGCCATCTAAGCAAACCCACTCATGAGACGCGCACGCATCGACCGACACACGGCGGAAACACAGATCAGCATCCGCCTCGGCATCGAAGGACGGGGCCGTTATGCC
>CAUZAY010000119.1:0-12116 GCA_963577695.1 Vicinamibacteria bacterium
GTTGACGATCTTCGCGGCCCTGAACGTCTGTCGCTCAATCTTCTCGAGTAGTGGCGTGCGCGGATCGTCCGGCTCCGTGCTCTCGAGCAGCAATTGCGTAAAGCTCGAAATGCCGGTGAGCGGCGTGTTGACCTCGTGGGCCACGCCGGCGGCCAGGAGTCCGATCGACGCCATCTTGTCGGACAACTGCAACTGCTCTTCCAACTGCACGCGGGCGGTAATGTCCTCGAGAATGATCATGGTGCCAGCGGTGTCGCCCTCCGGATTCCGCAGCGGCGCCAGGGCGACGTTGAGGAGCAGGCGGTGCGGCTCTTCCTCATGACGCGAGACGAGGGGGACCCGATACAGCGCAGTCCCGTCCGGCTGGTCACCCCGATCCTGCCACAGCCGGTCGGTGAAGGCGGCGTCGAAGAGATCGGTCAGCCGTTCACCAACGGCCGTCTCATGTGTCACACCATACAAACGCTCGAGGGCGGCATTCCAGCGCAAGACGCGATCGTCGAGGTCGAGCACTACCAGGCCGTCATTCAGTGATTCGACGATGTTCTCGTTGAACTCACGGATGCGGTCGACCTCGGCGGCCTTGACCTGCAGCTGTGTGTAGAGCCGACCGTTCTCGATGGCGGTCGCCACTTGACCAGCCACGGCCGACAACAGCGCGACATCCTCGCTACTCAGCGGTTCGCCACTCGGCTTGCCACCCAGCGCCAACACCGCGATGGTCCCCTCTTCTGAGATGCAGGGCACGAAGTAGTGGATCCCACGGTCCCGCCAGGAGACCACTTCAGCGTCGGGATGGCGACGGGCGGAGGCCGGGTCGTCGAGCATGACCGTGTGGTGACTGACCAGTCGCGCGCCGATACTCGAGGCGCGTTCCAGCGACGGCCAATCGGCCGCGTCAACGAGGCCGCTCGCGTGGAACGGCGTGAAGGCCCCCGCCGCCTCCGGCGGTGACAGCATCAGCACGGTATGCTCGATGGCCAGAGTCTCGGTCACCCGGTTGACCAGCCGCTCGGCCAGACGGTTGAGGTCGAGGTCAGAGTTGAGATCGCGCGCAAACTCTACCAACGCACGACGATAGTCGTAGCGATCGCGGTAGTAGGCGCGGTCAAGCATCGACTGAATGGCGTTCTTCACCGGGCTCGCCACCAGCACCACGACCGCTGTTGCGAGCAACGCGATGATTGAGTCGTGCTCATCGCCCTCATGCAGGAACATGGCGCTGGCCAGACGCGACAAGACGAAATAGATCGCCACCATCGCGGACACCGCGGCGGTATAGACCAGACCGCGCTTGATGATCACCTCGACGTCGCGCAGACGGTAGTGGACGATCGCGGAGGCGAAGGCCAGGGGAATCAGGCTCAGCGGAATGGCAGTCAAGTCGAGCGGGGCCGAATTGAATCCAAGCGCCCAGGGAAAGGCATAACCCAGCGCGAACGGCAGCCCGCCAAGCACGGCGCCCCAGACAATCCATCGCAGCTGGCGCTTGGAGGTGACCGACGGTACCTGTCGTAGCGTCAAGATCATCAACGCCAGGCCGGCGACCACGCACCCCGCCAGATACCCGAACTCCAGCCGCTCCACCGTTTCGACACGGGTCGTGAACAGGCCGCCGCTGGCGTCACCGGCCACGACCACCGCCTGCGTCAGCCCCAACACCACGGCGGGGGCATACACGATCGGCAACATCAGACGGCCCAGGCGCTCCTGAAACCAGCCGGGCGCCCGCTCGGGGAACACCAACGCGAAGTGCACGAACATCGGGGCGAGCACAAGGATCGCGATGGCGTCCGCCCAATAGAAAATCCAGTCGAGCCGGTCGAGACGACCGCTGAACGAGAAGGCGAACACACCGAAGAACGCCACGGTGAGCCAGAAGAAATGCAGCGTCGCCTGTTTACCCGGTCGTCGCAACCGGACCGAGGCGCCCACCAGAAGGGTAAAGACGCCGATCCCCACGAGCACGAAGTAGATCTGCGTCTGACCCGCCGGCACGGGCTGCAGCGAGACCTCGAGCAGCTGCTCCTCACCGAGACGCAGCAGCGTGTACGTCAGCGGGGCATCGACCCGGCCGGCATGCAGGTGGGCCACCACATCGGCGGCCGAATCGACCAGCGCGTCATCAATGGCCAGCAACAGGTCGCCAACCTGGACACCGGCCGTCTCGCCGGCCTCTCCAGGAGCGATCTCGAGGGCAGTGACCGCCTCCGCCCGGTCCACCCAGAGGACGCCGTCGACCACCTCGTTCCAGTTCACACGCACCACCACGTTGGCGGCTGCGAGACAGATCAGGGCCGCGACGAGGGCGACCGCGAGCGAGGGCGGTCCCCACACGTTCCACCGGATGGGTCCGATCAGGGCGGCAGGGGTGCGAGTCATCGGCGGCCTGTCGGGCACAGCCCGTGGCACGTTATATCCGAATAAATAAACGTCGTGACGGAAGTGGGGGAATCACGGTGACAGGAGATTAGAAATGCACGACGAGACCGCCGACAACCTGCCTCGGAGAGCGAGCGACCAGGAGTTCATCGAACAGGGAGGCCACATCGCGCGGTTCGAAGAACAGACTGCGCACCGCAAAGAGCACCTCCCAGCGACTGCCGTCGAACGGTGAGAAAGGCAGCGCCTGATTGACCCGCACGTCAAATCTGGCATCCGCCCCGATCGGCTCTCCGACGTCAGCGCGCGCGAAAGCGGTGCTCACACGACAGCGCACGAACACGCGAGTATCCGTTTCGGGAATCTGGGTCTCGATGACCCCACTAACGTCGTGGAACCGTTCGTGGGCCTGCCGCATCGCCCCGGGGGCGGCCGCGCCCAGCGCGACATCCGCACCAGCCTGCGTCCAATCGGCGTCAGCAATCGTGTAGTCGACCCACCCGGTCACCCGGTCGCCCAGCTCCCGTCTGAGCGTGAGCACCCACCCTCGGCTCGATACCGCACCGGCCCGGGCCACGTCGTAGTGCCCGGTCGGAGCAAGGCCGATCACATCCACGCCGAACAGCGTTGACATCTGGTCGCGCACGTCCTGATAGAAGCGACGTACGCCGACGACGTAGTCTTCTGTCAGGTCGTGTTCCAGGGCGACGTCAAGGTGCCGGGTGCGCTCGGGATGCAAACCGCCCTGGGGCGAGAGGGCCGCGAAGGTCCGCTCGGGTGGCAACCACAGCCCCGATTGGGACGGAGGGCGAAACTCTTCTGCGCCCGGTGCCACGTGCTCCTGCGAGGCGACCACCCGCACGCGAGTTCCCCGCATCGGTGTCACGGTGAACCCGAGGCGCGGATTGAACAGCGCGTTTTCCTCGATGTACCCGTACGTCGAATACCGGCCACCGTACTCCAGCGACAACAGCGGCGACACGGTCCAGACATCGGTGACACCGAAGCTAGCGGCGTATCGGCGCTCGGAGGCGAGGGTCAACGCCGCCGGGTTGCCGCCCTCGTACTGCTGGCGGCCATAGGATGCCGTGACGCCGAGGTAATGAGGACCGCGACTGTCTGACCGATAGGCGCCCGACGCGACCCAGGACGAGACCACGCCAGTAGTCATGGCGCCTTTCGCCGACCAGTCCCCATTCCAAACCGGGGCCCCGACCGCGACGTTGGCGATGTTCGCCGTCCGGGCTTCTCCTGTCAGGAGATTCATCCCGCGGGTCAGCAGATTGACCTGGCCGGACAGTGGCAGGTCGCCCAGCCCCGGTGTAAAGCGAGAGCTCGACAGACCGCGGCGTGCGGCCAGAAGGGCGACGGCGCCGACCCCGGCGTCGCCAGACGTCACCGGCGCGCCGGCCGCGACCCACGAGTCAGCCGTTTTCAGCACGCTCCGCCTGGCCCGACGGAGTCGCCACGCCTTGGGGCTGTGATCGTGGGGCGCCGCACTCGCGGTGTTGTCTGGCTCCTCGGCCGTCTCGCCGGGGTCGTCCGGCTCTTCACGCTGGGCAGACCGGGCCACCCCGACGGTGGCCGCGATGGACGCGACGGCGACCTCCGGACCAACCCGGCTCAGCGTGATGGTGTGCGGCGAGGGCGTCTGTGCCGCTACCTCAATCAACTCGCGAGGTGACGCCACGAATCCAGACAGATGCGCTTGTACCAGATAGCCACCCGGCGCCAACGAGCCCAGCAGAAAGCGCCCGGTCCGATCGGACACCGCGAGCTCGGCACCAGATGGTCCGAACGCGGAGACCATGACGCCCTCGAGCGGTCGTCCGTCCGCATCGGCCACCGCCCCCACGATACGGCCGGCCGGTACGGCCGCCGTCCGCGCCGCCAACACCTCATCAGCGGCGACGGTCTGGGCCCGCTGCCCGGCCGTTGCCTCAGCGGCGCCCCCCCCCAGGGTGGCGACGACGACGGCGATGAGCATCTGCTGGGAACGAACCATGGTGCCCTCTTTTCGAGGTGTCGTGATGTGTCGTAACGATAGGTCAGTGATGACGCCTGATCAGGACGCGGACACTGTGAAGTCTACGTTGTGGACCAGGGACACGCCGTTTGTATTGTCAGTGACCTTGATCTCAAGTCGATAGTCGGCGGCAGGAAACGCGCTCAGTGGTACCGCTTGACCCGCGACCAGTTGGTGCCCCGCGGCCATGTCGAAACCGGCCGGGAGCGTCTGCGCGTTGAACGCCTGCGGATTCGTCACGTTGAAGAGTTCGTCACCGGCGAGGGCTCGCGTCGTGAACGTGTATTCGACATTGACGTCCGGCATGCCGGTCGTGGCCAGACCCACGTTGTAGACGAGGAACACCATCGAGATGTCCTCGCTGGTCAGATAGTCGAGCGTGTTCTTGGGCACGATACGCAGGGTGCCTAAGGTGTACGGGTTCGACAGCTGCTGCTCGGGTGGCGGCGGTTCGGAGAGCGACTCGACCCGCTCGGCCAGGATGACGGTGCTGGTCGAGAGCCGGTCAGACCACATGTTCGGGACCGACAATGGCTTCTTCAGCATCATCGTCTTGGCCTCGGTCCCGTCGGGCACGCCGCTCTCGCTCAGCGCGACATACACATCGTAGTCTCCGGCCGGCGCCCAGAATCCACGCCTTACCTGGTAGAAACCGTCGGCGTTCGGGGCGCCCAGGTCGAGGTGATACGCGTCCTCGAACACCGGCATCGGGAGCTGCGTCGCCCCGTCTGCGCCGGCGGTGGCCTTCGCGCCCCGTTCGGAGACGAAGAGATAGAGCGCGGCGCCCGGCGTGGTCACCTTGGTGCGCTCGATCGACAGCGTGAACGGCACGAAGGTGGTCTGGTCACTGCTCTTCAAGAAGTCATTCGCCCAACCGAACGGTTCACCGGTTGGTACGATTTGCCCCTGCAGGGCCGCCCCGACGATCGTCGCGAGCGACACATATTCCTGCTGCTGGGCCTCGGTGGGCTCGTCTTGTGCGTAGCCGAGGGACGCGGGGGCGATGATGCACACCAGCGCGGCGTAGAGGGAAAGCCACGCCGGACGGCAGCGACCAATCGACATCATGGTGCGAGTGTCTCCTCGGGGCGCGGCGTTAGGCGACGATAGTGACGTGTCTTGTTGGATCATAGGTGACCATAAAGGAACAAGTCAAACGCACGAAACTCCGTGTAATCCATTGCGAAAACAGAACTTTGCGACCCGCTTCACCCCCCGCCAGGCTCGCGCACGGCGTGGTATCATCCGCTGCTTCGCGGCTCCTACACCGCGGGGCCGCCACTCACTGACGTTGCAAGTCCCGCGCCGTTCAGGGAAGCCGCGATACCCCAGACAGAGGCGCGGCACGGGCCAAGACACTCGAGGGGCCGGAGAGCGACCTCTCTAACGGAACATCACACTGACCACCATGTCGACCGTCACGAAGCATCCCGGGTCGCCCGTGGTGCTCATCGTCCTGGATGGATGGGGCGAGAGTGCCGAGCGGGACGGCAACGCGATTCTCCAGGCTCGAACCCCCATCTATCAAGAGCTTCGGGAGCGGTATCCCTCGTCGCTGCTCACCACGTGCGGCGAAGCGGTCGGGCTACCGGCGGGTCAGATGGGCAACTCCGAGGTGGGACACATGAACCTGGGCGCGGGACGGGTCGTGTTCCAGGACCTGACCCGCATCGACCAGGCGATTGCCGCCGGTGACCTCACGAGAAACCAGACCGTCAGTCGGGTCTTTGACTCCTGCACGACCGGGACTCGAGCCCTTCATCTCGTCGGTCTGTTGTCAGACGGTGGTGTGCACGCCCACCAACGGCATCTGCACGCGCTGGTCCGGCTCGCGGCCGAGCGCGGCGTGCGACGAGTCTTCATCCACGCCATCACGGACGGGCGTGACACCGCCCCCACCGGGGGCGCCGGCTACCTCGGGGTCCTCCGGAACGTCTGCGCCGAGGCCGGAGTTGGCCAGATCGCGACGATCTGCGGTCGGTACCACGCGATGGATCGGGACCAGCGCTGGGAGCGCACCCGACGGGGCTACGAGGTCATGACTCGGGGCGTCGGCGAGCGCGGCCAGGACCCGGTCGCCTTGGTCGAACAGGCCTACGCCAGAGGCACGACGGACGAGTTTATGGACCCGTGCGTCATCACCGATGTGGACGATCAGCCGGTCGGCCTGCTGCGGCACGACGACGCCGTCCTCTTCTTCAACTACCGGGCCGATCGGGCGCGCCAGCTGACACGAGCTCTGGCGTTCAGGGAGTTCGACGGATTCGAGCGCACCGCGCCGCCCACGCTCCTGGTGGCGACACTGACCGAGTACGACGCCACCTTCGGTCTCCCGGTTGTCTTTGATCCGCAAACGTTCTCCGGCGGCCTCGCTGACGTCTTGACGGCCCATGGCCGCACCAATCTGAGACTGGCGGAGACGGAAAAATACGCGCATGTGACCTACTTCTTCAACTGCGGCGAAGAGCGACCGGCCAGGGGTGAGGAGCGCATCCTGGTGCCGTCGCCGACGGTGCCAACCTACGATCTACAGCCGGAAATGAGCGCGGTTGGCATCACCGACCACCTGGTGGCGGATCTGGAACAGGGCGGCCACGACGTCGTCATCTGCAACTTTGCCAACGCGGACATGGTGGGGCACACGGGAGATCTCGACGCGACCGTGACCGCCGTCCAGACACTGGACCGCTGCCTCGGCCGTATCATGACCGCGGCGCACGGCGCGCGAGCGACCGTGATCATCACCGCCGACCACGGCAACGCGGAGCAGATGTGGGACGCGGAGCGGAACGGCCCGCACACCGCCCACACCACCAATCCGGTGCCAGTGGTCCTCATTGGACCGGACGTGCGGGCCGATATGCGGTTGAGGGACGGCGCCCTCCGCGACGTCGCCCCCACGATGCTCGGGATACTCGGGCTGGAACCGCCGCCGGAGATGACGGGCCGCGACCTCCGGGACTTTACTTAGACGGGGCTGCGCCCCGAACCCCACGCGGCCACTCCGCGGGGACCCCGAGTGCCACACGCCGGTTCCTCGAGAGCAGCGCCTGGACGTGGGCACCGTCTCAAGGCTCCTCGGTATTCAGTCGGTGGGTTGCTCAGTTTCGTCGGCAGCGATACGAAGCGATCGGAGAAATCGCCGATCGTTGGAGCTCATACCGATCTCTATCGGGACCGGGGCCGCCTGCTCGACGGCCGCACCGACCTTGGCCAGCGCTTGCTCCTTGGTCCGGTTCGCGAAACCGATCACGGCTTCGAGCGAGACCTTCATGTCATAGCCCGACGCTTTGGCCCGCTCATGACACGCCTCCACCCGGTGGTCATCGGCAACCGCGGCAGCCATGGCGTCCGCCAGTTCCCGCGACAACCGATTCACGACATCGTCCATCCTGGGACCTCCTCGCCGGCGTCTGTGAACATTGCACCGCGGTCACCTGATAGGAACAGCTCGTTTCCGCCTGGCCGGACGGACCGCGTCTCGCGCGCGGGTGATTCTGGAGACCGGACCAGAGCCATGTCGGGATAGAGAGTGTTGATGGAAGATACAACTAAATGTAGTGTCCGAGCGCAATACTAAACGCCATATATTGTTGTGTCAAGGAGATGACGGTCACGTTTGACGGGTTTTCCAACGAGGCGCCGGTCTGGCGGTGTTGCTTCGTCGGTCACAGCCCACCATGGCTGCTTCCTCCTCGCGCCTAGCCAGACAGACGCCTCGTCAGAAAACCCCCTCGGACGTTGTCAGCAGCCTCCTAGGAGGTCGCGCCGAGCGGCCGTGTCGCTCAGCCGACGGCCCAAAAACAAACGTGCGGTCTTGTATCTGGGTCCGAGCAGGACCGCCTGCGCACCGATCCACTACAATCGCCGTACCATGGCCTCGAACGCCACCACGCCGCAGCAGCTTCCGGACTGGGATCCGGCCGAGGCGCTCGGGGCCCCCGGAGCGTTTCCCTTTACCCGCGGCATTTACCCCACGATGTACCGGGGCCGACTGTGGTCGATGCGCCAGTACGCGGGCTTCGGCACCGCCGCCGAGTCGAATCGACGTTATCGGTATCTGCTCGACCAGGGGGTCAGCGGCTTGAGTGTGGCCTTCGACCTGCCAACGCAGATCGGGCATGACTCGGACCACCCCCTGGCGGCGGGCGAGGTGGGTCGAGTCGGTGTCGCCATTGACTCCATCGAAGACATGGCGCTGCTGTTCGACGAGATCCCGCTCGACCGTGTCTCGACGTCGATGACCATCAACGCCACCGCCATCATCCTCCTCGCGCTGTACGTCGCCACGGCACGCCGGCAGGGGGTTGAGCCACGCACGATCGCGGGCACGGTTCAGAACGACATCTTGAAGGAGTACGTGGCCCGTGGCACGTATATCTTTCCGCCGCGGCCGTCGCTGCGCATCGTGACCGACGTGGTCGCCTACTGCGGCGCCGAGCTGCCAGCCTGGCACCCCATCTCTATCAGCGGATATCACATTCGAGAGGCCGGAGCGACGGCGATACAGGAGGTGGCGTTCACCTTCGCGCACGCGATCGCTTATGTCGACGCCGCGGTGGAGGCAGGCCTCGACGTCAACCTCTTCGGTCGTCGCTTGTCGTTCTTCTTCTCCGCTGACAACGACTTCCTGGAAGAAGTGGCGAAGTTTCGAGCGGCGCGGCGGCTCTGGGCGCGCGTGATGCGAGACCGGTTCGGAGCCACCGAGCCACGCGCCCAGCAACTACGCTTTCATACCCAGACGGCCGGTAGCACGCTCACGGCGCAGCAGCCGGATACGAACATCGTGCGCGTGGCGCTCCAGGCAATGGCGGCGGTCCTCGGCGGTACGCAGTCGTTGCACTGCAATGGACGTGACGAAGCGCTGGGACTGCCGACCGAAACGTCGGCGCAGATTGCCTTGCGCACACAACAGGTCATCGCATCGGAAACCGGTGTCATCAATACGGTGGACCCGCTGGCCGGGTCCTATGCGATCGAGTCGCTGACCAACACGATCGAACGAGAGGCCGCGGCGTGGCTGGAGCGGATCGAGGCCGATGGCGGCACGCTGAAAGCGATTGAGCGCGGCATGATTCAGCGTGAGATTCAAGAATCGGCGTACCGGCATCAGCAGGAGATCGACAGCGGTGAACGGGTCGTGGTCGGCATGAATCGGTATACCGACGAGGCGCCGGCCGGCATCGACGTGCTGCGAATCGATCCGGCGGTGGAACGAAACCAGCGCGAGCGCGTCGCTCAATTGCGCGCGTCACGTGACGGTGTTCGTGCGCGCCTGGCGCTGGACGCGGTGACCCGCGCCGCGCAAGACGGCACGAACCTCATGCCGCCGATCATCACCGCGGTCGAAGCGCGGGCCACGGTGGGCGAGATCGCCGACACGCTCCGGGCCGTGTTCGGTGAGTATCGAGAAGACGGATTCTAGTGCCGGACCTGCTCCGCGTCGAGGGGCTGACAAGCGTGTTCGACGTGGACGGCCGGACTGTTCCGGTCGTGCGGGGCGTGAGCTTCGCGATTCGGGTGGCCGAGACACTCGCGCTGGTCGGCGAGTCGGGAAGTGGCAAGTCGGTCACGACGCCGCGCTGCAGGACATTCGCGGCGGGGAAATCGGGCTGGTGCCGCAAGACCCCGACACCGCGCTCAACCCGGTCTTCACTATCGGCGATCAGATCGTCGAAACGATGCTCGCCCACAAGGTCGCGACGCGGCGGGACGTCCATGCGCGCATGCTCGAGTTGCTCGACGCGGTCCGTATGCCGGACGCGGCGCGGCGCGCCCGTGACTACCCGCACCAGCTCTCGGGCGGCCTCCGGCAACGGGCCATGGTTGCGTTGGGATTGGCCGGAGACCCGGCCCTTCTCATCGCCGACGAACCAACGACCGGACTCGATGCGCCGACCCAGGCGCGGATCGTGGAGCTTCTGCGCGAGCTGGTCGAGCGCCGCGGCCTCGCGATGCTGAGCATCAGTCACGACCTGGACGTCGTCGCGACATGCGCCGATCAGGTCGCCGTGATGTGTGCCGGCGAGATTGTGGAACAGGGGCCCACCCGGATGGTGCTCGACCACCCCCGCCCACCCCTACACCCGCGGCTTGGTCGCCTCGGTCCCGGGAGTCACACCAGGCACACCGCTCGCGACGATCGAGGGAATCCCGCCCGCTCCGGACGTGAGCGCCCCAGGGTGCGCTTTCGCGCCGCGATGCCCGGAACAATTCGAACCCTGTGACCAACGGGCGCCAGGGGCCTGGGCGCCAGCCGTCGGCGCCGGTAGTCCGGAGCAGGAGCGGTTAGGACCCGATCAGGGATAAGTTGACCATTCTAACCACCGATGCATCCCGTCCGACTGCGTTGTTCGTCGCTTCCATACTCCCGGTATGTGCACTCCTCACGCCTTGCCGGACGGGCGTCTCGACGGCCAGAATGGTCAACTTATCCCTGATCGGGTCCTAACGTGCCGCCGCTCCCTCTCTTTCAGGTCGGTCAACTCAAGAAACAGTTCATCCGTCGCCGTCTCTTGCGGGCCCCGGTGGTGACCCGAGCGGTCGACGATGTCAGCTTCGATATTCGCGAGGGCGAGAGCTTCGGACTCGTCGGAGAATCGGGGAGCGGCAAGACGACCGCCGCCCGGTGCATCCTACGACTCACCCGCCCCACATCCGGCGACGTTCGATTCGACGGCGATTCGATCTACACGATGTCGCGGGCCCGCCTGCGCACCCTTCGGCGTGCCATGCAGCCAGTGTTCCAGGACCCCTACTCGTGCTCGATCCGCGCCGCACGGTTGAGCAGAGCGTGACCGAGCCACTCGTGGTGCACGGTGTCGGTACCCGAGAGCACCGGCGAGTGCGGGTCGCGGAGCTGCTCGACCTCGTCGGGTTGGACCCGGCCCACGGCGCGCGGAAACCACACGAACTGAGTGGGGGACAGAGACAGCGCATCGCCCTGGCCCGAGCCCTCGCACTCGGGCCGCGACTGCTGGTGCTCGACGAGCCGGTCTCCGCCCTGGACGCGTCGGTGGCGGCCCAGATCGTCAACCTGCTCCTGCGGCTCAGGAAGGATCTAAATCTGGCGCTGCTGTTCATCACCCACGATCTCCGGCTGGTCCGGCATCTGACGACCAGGGTCGCGGTCATGCGCACCGGCCGGATTGTCGAGTCAGCCTCGACGGTGGCGCTGTTCGCATCGCCACATCACCCCTACACGCATGAGCTGCTGTCGGCCGCGGGTCTATGGAAGGAGCGACTCGCTGCTCCAGACTCTGCACACGCCGGGGCCCGGGCTGACTCTGGTGTCGGCGATGACCGGGTGCTGCCCCTCCGGGAAGTCACCCCCGCACATTGGGCCAGAGTCTAGGTTTCCTGGCGATCCGTCCGTGTGGACGGCGTTGCTTCCTCGGTCACATGCCGCCTGCATGCTCCCTCGTCGCGCCTGGCCACACGGAACGGCTTGCCGGGAAACCGCTCCAGACGTTCTTCAGCATCCTCCTGCTGCTCACTTGTGTTGGTTGTGTGGCGCAGGCCTTCAGGCCTGCGAGGCAAGGCTAAAGCCTTGCCCCACGGGGCCGGACCGTGGCGAGGAGGTTCCTAAACCTAGGTCTCAGGAGGGCACGCCCATGGCGGCAGAACGGTGGGACTGGCGCACGTCCCGTTCAATCAACCCATCTCGGAGATGAATCACCCGGTGCGCATACTCGGCCACCTCAGACTC
>CAUZAY010000120.1:0-12092 GCA_963577695.1 Vicinamibacteria bacterium
TCACCGCCTTGCTGACCGGCGAGCGTGACGACGAGGACCGAGAGCGCCAGCGCGACAACTGCGATTCTGTTCCGCATGATCTCCCCTGTCAGGTTCCGCTTGGATCGCCGTTCTTGAGAACACAGGGATTATAGAGCCGTCCGTGGGTTCTGCCGAGTCCGCCGTCCGAATTGACAAGCGGGCCATAAGAGAGCACATTACTCCTACAGGATGAGGAGGATCTCCATGCAAGCCAGCGTCAGAACCTCGTTTGGCGTCATCACGTGCGCACTCGTCGGCGGCACCCTCGTGACACCCACCACCGCGTTCGGCCAAGCCGGTGAGGTGACGTTCACGAAGGACATCGCACCGATCTTTCAAGCCTCGTGTCAGACGTGTCATCGGGAGGGCGCGATCGCGCCGATGTCGCTGATGACCTACGAAGAGTCGCGACCGTGGGCGCGCGCGATCAAAGACAAGGTCTCGACCCGGTCGATGCCACCGTGGTACATCGACAGGAACATCGGCGTGCAGGATTTCAAGTATGACCGGTCGCTGAGCGACGACCAGATCGCCACCATCGTAGCCTGGGTCGATGCGGGGGCCCCCCGCGGGAATCCCTCTGACATGCCCGCCGCGCGTCAATTCGCCGACCGCGACATATGGCACATCGGCGAACCGGACTGGATCGTGCCGATTCCTGAGCCATTCGTCGTGCCGGCCGACGGCGCCAACTGGTGGGGTGACCTCTTTTCAGACTCCGGGCTGACCGAAGACCGGTGGATCAAGTCGGTAGAGACCAAGCCGTCGGCCGAAGGCTTCCCGGTGGTCCACCACGCCGTGACCCGCCTACAGGAATCGGTGGACTCGGACCAGGGTGAGTTCCTGAACGAATATGCGCAGGGCAAGAACGGCGACGCGTTCCCGGCGGGCACCGGTCGGCTGGTCAAGGCCGGGTCGGTCATCCGATTCAACATGCACTATGCCTCGAATGGGACGGAGACCACCGACCGGACCAGTGTTGGGCTGACCTTCTACCCGAAAGACGAGGAGCCGGAGCACGAGCTGTACTCGAGAGCGCTGGCGCAGAACTACGACCTCGACATCCCGGCGGGCGACGACGACATCCGGCACGACAGTTATCACCCGTTCACCGAGAACGTCCGCCTCACCGGGTATCAGCCGCATCTGCACAATCGCGGCAAGCGGCAGTGCATCGAGGCGATCCTGCCCGACGGCACGACCGAGATGCTTAGTTGCTCGAACTGGGACTTCGGCTGGCACATCGTCTACAACTACGAGGACGATGCCCAACCGCTGCTGCCGAAGGGCACGTTTCTCCACACCATGACCTGGCACGACAACTCGGCCGGGAACCGCTGGAACCCGGACGCGCGGAACTGGGCCGGATTCGGGCAACGCTCGAGCGACGACATGAGCTTCACCTGGACGAGCTACTACGAGCTCGATGACGACGAGTTCGCCGCCGCCCAGGAAGAGCGCCGGGTGATGACCAACGACGACGACAACTGATACAGGATGCCGCGGACGATGCCCATGACAACGAGACGCACACGGCGCCTGGCCACCGGTGCGTTGGTCGCGGTGGTGACAGCGATCACCGCCGTGGGAATTCAGGCGCAGCTACGTTTTGACCGCGGACAGAATGTGGTCCCGGTCTTCGAGGGATGGGAAGGGAATCCGGACGGCACCTTCACGATGGTGTTTGGGTATCTCAACCGCAACTACGAGGAGATGCCGGAGGCGGCGATCGGCCCCGACAACCGGTTCGAGCCGGGCCCGGCCGATCGCGGGCAACCAACCCGTTTCTACCCGCGCCGCCAGCAGTTCATTTTCCGGGTGCAGGTACCGGCCGATTGGGGCGAGAAGGACCTCGTCTGGACCCTGACCTCCCATGGCCGCACCGACCAAGCGGTCGGCTCCCTCTGGCCGAGCTGGGAAATCGACGACGGGGTGATCAAGGCCAACCGGGGCATGGGTATCAACGGCGCGCCGGCCGACAACCAGGTGCCCAGCGTCGCCATCCCGGACGGCACCAACCTGACCGTGACCCTGCCCGACACCCTGACCCTGACGGCGGTGGTCGGAGACGACGGCATTCCGGGGCCGACCACGCCACGTAATCGTCCCGACACAGACGACGACGACCCGGACGCGGCGGCCAGACGGGCCGCCGCCATTGCGCGCCGGGCGCGCGTGCAAAGCCCCAACAACCAGGCGGTCGTCGACGCCCGTGTGGCGCGCACGACCGGTCTCGCCATCACTTGGACCCACTACCGCGGTCCCGGTGCGATCTCCTTCGACCCGATGAGCATCTCGGTCGAAGGCGGTCGCGGGGGCGAAGCCACGACTACCGTGTCGTTCGCCGAACCTGGCACCCACATCCTCCGCGGCTACGCCGACGACTCGATCCACACCACGCCGATAGACGTCACCGTGACCGTGAAGTAACTCGCCTCCCGAGCGAGTCCTGGGCATGGACGCGGAACTGGCCGAAGCGTTTCACCTCTACAAGGGTGGCGGTATCCTGGCCTCGTTGGTACTGATCGCCGGCGCCCAGCTCCTCGTGCCGAATCGTCTGTCGCTACAGGCGGTCATCCGCAACTGGCGGGTCAACGCACCACTCGCTCTGATCGACACCGTGCTGCTGACTCTGCTCTGCGGTGCCTGTGTCTGCACCTGGGCCGTCACGATCCGGGCGCAGGGGATCGGACTGTTCGAAGTCGCCGCCCTCCCCTACTGGACCCAGGTGCCGACCACGGTGGTCGTGCTCGACCTGGTCGCGTATCTCTGGCATCGCGCGAACCACCGGTGGGCGCCACTCTGGCGACTGCATGCGGTCCACCACTCCGATGTCCACTTCGAGGCATCGACGGCGTTCCGATTTCATCCTGGCGAGTTGCTGATCTCGATGGGCGTGCGGCTGCTCGTGGTGACGGTCACCGGGCTGCCGATTCTGGGGTTGATCACGTTCGAGGTGCTCTACGGCTTCTGCAACCTGCTGGTCCACAGCGACATCCGGATCGACCGCGTGACCGAGCGACGGATCGGATGGGTGGTCGTTACGCCGTCACTCCATCGGCTACATCATTCGGAACGGCCCGAGTTGCACGGCAGGAACTTCGGGACGATTTTTTCCCTGTGGGACCGGCTCTGGCGGACCTTCCTCGACGGTGGCGCGGACACCCCAGTCACGCTGGGGCTCCCAGGTCAGCACGGTCGCGCGCTCGGCCTAAACGAGACACTCCGGCTGCCCCTCGGGCGCGCCTTTCGCTAACGTCCCGATCGTGGGTCTGTGAGGCGGTCAGGTGGCGATACCGAGCGACCGTGTAATTCGCGGAGCCGGGCGCGGTCACCGTCGGTCAACGGGAGGAAGCCGGTGGCGTCCGGGACCGCCGTCAGTGGCTGGCAGGGGCCGCACATGAGCGTGTGTGGCTCGGCGTTGTGGTCGAGACCGAGCGCGTGACCCAATTCGTGGGCCACCACATGCCGGGACACCATCGCGTCGTTGCGGTAGGGACCGCGCACGGCTCGGATGACGACGAAATACCGTGGCGGTGAGACCCGCGGCATCGGCCAGGTGAACGACATGATGTCCTGCCCCGACAGCAGCACGATGATGTCCCCGTCAAGGTTGGTCAGAGCCGCGGGCGGCGCCGGCTCGTACGCCCCACCCGGGAGCCCAACCGCCCTCGTGGCAACCTGACGAGCATAGTTCTCCAACGCGCGGACCACCGGTGACTCGACCACCACCAGTGGTTCGGTCAGCTCGGCGTCGACGCCAAGCTCGGCCAGCCGGTCGTTCCAGAACGCGACCGCTTGACGCGACGGGTCCAGTCGATCGTCGGTCGCCGTCGGAGCCAGCACGACGATGGAGGTATCCGCCGCCCGGACCGGGAGTGCGGCCCAGACGATCAGTACCGCGAAGAGGACGATTCCCCAAGGCGAGCCGAGTCTCATTCCCTAGAACATCGCGATCGGGTTCGCCGGGCTGCCGGTCCCACGGGCCACGTTGAGCGGCAACGCCATGAACATGAACTCATGACGCCCCTCTTCGGCGCACGCATCGGCTAACGGCTCGAGCAGCGCGTTGTCGAGCAGGGCCACGCCGTAGTTGAAGAGCACGCCGTGCATCGGGAACGCCAGTCCATACGGGTCCGGTCGTGCGTCCATCATGTCCCAGCCGAGCAGCGAGACGTCATGGTCACGAATGAACTTGGCGCAGGTCACATTCAGCCCGGGGCGGTCGCCGCCGCCGTAGTCGCCCCCAGCGCGCACGAACGCATCCTTCCCACTGTAGACAAGCAGGGCGTCGCCCGGCTCCACCGCCACCCCCTGAGCACTGGCGATCTCTTCGATCTCCCATCCGTGCACCGGACGTTCAGGCGTCACGTATGGTTCGCCGCGGTGGCGCGGCACGTCGATAAGAACGCCGCGGGTGACGATGCCCTCCGACCAGGCGTCAATCGTGCCGAAACTCGCCCCTTGCGTCGTGATCTCGACGTCGGGGTCACGTCCCTGCCACATCCCGTCGGTGTCCCACATGTGACACAGGGCGTCGATGTGGGTGATCGTCTGTCCGTGGTAGATAAAACCGTAGTAGTCCACCACCGCACCGGCACCACCAGGACGTGGACTCTTGCGCATAAAGTGCTGCTCCGGTTCAAAGACCCGGCTCGCCGAGACCTTGCGACCGGTGCGCACGAGCGCCGCGGCGGCGGCACTCTTCCGCGGTGTGATCAGATTGATGGCGCCCTTCTCGTCGTCGTCGCCCCAGCGGCCCCAGTTGCGCCGATCGGTATACCAGGACTCGACCTCCGCGGCCGTCGGCATCCGAGGATCGGACTGCACCGACGGCCGCGACACGGCCGCCGGCGGCGGGGCGAGATGTTGGTCGAGCAAGGCAGCGGGAGAGAAGCTGCCGTCGGGCGTCGTGGGGGGCGCGGTGGCGCTGGCGGCCAGTGCTCGCGTCCCGAGCGCCGCCGCGCCCCCGGCCGCCGCCGACGTCAGGCTCGTGATGAATCGTCGTCTCGAGGAAGCCATTGCGCAGTCCTTTCTCTCGTGGTCGCGCTCGCGCCACCAGCCTTACCGTATTGCCGCTTCAGGTACGGTGCTGTTCTACACGCCTCCATACCAGTGAAACCCGAAGTCAGAACTCAGCCCCCCGGTGCCGCGACCAAAGCCGGCCAACGAGTCGACGACGTCGATCGACCGGAGGAACTTGATGTTCTTGTAGCCACACTGTCGCTCGACACGGAGCCGCAGCGGCGCGCCGTTGCCGACCGGTAGCTCGTTTCCGTTGAGCCGATAGGCCAGGATGGTCTGCGGGTGCACCACGTCGAACATGTCGATGCTCTCGTACCAGCGGTCCATCGCGCTAAACACGACATACCTGGCCTCGGGCGAGACGCCCCCCGCCGCCTCCAACACCTGCGTCAGCGGGGCACCGGTCCACTCGCCGATCGCCGACCACCCCTGTTCGCAGACGTGGGCGGTGATCTGGGTTCGCGATGGCAGCTGCTTGAGCTCGTCGAGCGAAAACGCCCGCGGACGCCCGACCAGCCCGTTCACCGGGAGGCTCCAGTTCACGAACCCTTCGCTCAGGTGTCGCTGGTAGTCCTCATTGTCCGGATTGGTCTGCCCCCAGGTCGGAAAGTCAGGTGCGATGTCGCTCCGCTCGTATTCACGCGCCAATGGTTGATCGGCCATCAACCACCGCGTGGTGCTCATCGTGAGCACGTCGGCCGCGCCGATCAGTCCTCCCCTGACGGTCGGTGGCACCAGGGCGTCGGCGCAGCCGGTGGCCAGCAGACCGCCCAGGGCCGGAACGCTGGTGAGCAGACGACGCCGCGACATAAGTCGAGGCCGCGACATGGATCGAGGCGCGACGATCCGCGACGAACCTGGTTCAGGCTTGCTCACATTCCCTCCTCCGGAAGGCGAAACTTCCCCGTGATCATCGAGCGGACCCGGTTGACGGCGCCCGCCAGCAACACTTCCACCACGTGCACAAGCACAAACACCACGAACAGGACGGTGCCAGCCGCATGCAGCGTGCGGGCCGACTGTCGACCACCAAACAGATCGAGCAGCCAGGGCCAGGCGGCCGCGAACGCCGGGGCCTGCGCCAGCCCGGTCAGCAGCATCACCGGCACGAAGACAAAAATCAACAGCGAGTACGACAGCTTTTGCAGCGGACCATACGTGGTCGCGGCCGCCCTCTTTGGCCCCGGTCCGCGCAGATGCTCGACCAGGTCGGCCTTCAAGCTCGCCGGAGCCAGCTCGCTCCGGTCTGGCAGCAGACGCCCACGAACATGTCCCCTGGCGAGGCTCCAAGCCACATACACCAGGCCATTGATCAAGAACACCCAGGCGAAGGTGAAGTGATAGTTTCGCCCCCACATCCTGTTTCCCAGCGCCCCGGCCTCGTCCCACGAGAGACCCCAGTCTGAGAGCTTGAACAGGGCGGGATAGCCCTGATATCCGGTATGGCCCCAGTAGAGTTCCGGGAAATCAAGAAAGATGTGGATACCACTGAGCAGTAGATAGCCGCCCGCGATGACATTAATCCAGTGGCAGATCCGGACGTTGTACGAGTGCAGGAGCAAAGAGGAGCCCACGGCACCCGGCGATCGGTGAGACGTCATCGGGTCACAGCTAGTGCGCAGTCCCGGTGTCGTGCTCGCGCACGAACTCGACCAGCGCCTCGGTGTAGCGCGGGTTGAAATGAGCCGAGCCATGGGTCTCGCCCGGCAGCACGACCAACTGGGAATCCGCGAACTCGCGGACCATCCGATGAGTGCGCGCATTCGGCGGGTCATACCCGCCAACGATCGCCAACACCGGGATGTCGACTGCGGTCAGATCGATGGCACGGTCATTCGGCGCCCAGGGATAGGCTCTGACGGCGTCAAGCGCGGCCCGATCAAAGCCGGGATACCCGGACCAGTTCTCGCTCCGAGGCGCGCGCGGTAGGTCGTCGGGCGCCTCGGCGTCGTCTGGCACCAGCGCTTGCCAGGCGGGGTCAACCTCGCGCGGTCCGGAGCCCCCATAGATGGCGGTCATCACCCGCTCGGGATGACGGGCCAGCACCTGCGTCAGCATGCTGCCCCCCATCGAGTAGCCATCGCGGCCGTGACGGCCAGGGCCACGACCGGCCGACCGATGATGGTGGCGGTACGCATGGGACATTCTCTTGTGGATGCCATTCGACACTAGTCTAGGCCAGAAGGATACGGAACGCCGCCCCGGAGCGGTTTCCGGGCGAGGCATTCGCCTGGCAAGGCGCAAGGAGGGAGCAGCCGGGCGGGCTGTGACCGACGCAGTAACGCCGCCAGACGGACACCTCGCCAGGAGACCCTAGAAAATCGCGAGGGCGTTGACTGGTGACCCGGTGCCGGTTTCCACCGCGAGCGGCGCGGCGACCAGCAGGAACTCCCATCGGTTCTGCTCGGCAGCGGTTTCTGCGAGCGCTTCCAGATCCTGATTGTCGAAAAGGTCCACACCCATGGCCACGATCGTCAACTGGTGCACGGGCAATCGCACCCCGTCGATCTGGGATGGCACGACGTCGAGGGCCACGTCGCTGCCCAGAAACGAGACGTCTCGCGCCTTCATCCAGGGCATCGTCGAGGTGTGCAGCCCAGCCGCTTCCTGTGAGACGTTCCAGGGACCCAGCTCGGCACGACGGGCCCAGCGCCCGGTGCGGACGAAGACCGCGTCGCCCGGCCGCACCGTGACACCGGCCATCTCTTCCCAGGCGTCGAGGTCCTCCTGGTAGATGGGGGTTCCCGGTTCCAGGTAGTCCAGACCCTTCAGGCGGGGGATGTCGAACAACACGCCGCGCGTCACGATCCCGCCCTGCAAGTTGATGATCGACGCGTTCGGAC
Organism: Vicinamibacteria bacterium; assembly: GCA_963577695.1. Classification (GTDB taxonomy): domain Bacteria; phylum Acidobacteriota; class Vicinamibacteria; order Vicinamibacterales; family UBA8438; genus UBA8438. The sequence goes on from CAUZAY010000120.1 coordinate 7,890, forward strand.
ACCCCGCCTCGGTGACCGTGTCCTGCGAGACCCCGTTGTACATCTGCCCCTTATAGAAAATGTGGCAGAGCGAGTCGATGTGGCTGTGCGAGTAGCCGTGGTAGCTGATCGTGTAGTTGTCGCTGACGCTCCCGTAGAAGGCCGGCTCCGTCGTCGGCTCCGGCACCCCGAGCATGCGGCGCTGGAAGGGCGACGGCACATCCGGCGCCTCTTCGGTCAGCAGCGGGTGCTCGAGCGAGACCGTGATGCCCTCGGTAGCCAGCGCAATCGCTTCGAGCCGCTTGGCCGGCGTGATGAGATTCGCGGCGCCGAGTTGATCATCGGTCCCCCAGCGCCCCCAATTCGACAGCTCCTCCATCAGCCGTTCGACGTCGGCCAGGGTCAAATCGTGCGACTCCGGCGTCACCACGGGTGGGGTATAGCTGGGAGCCGCCGCGGGGGCCGCGTCCATTGGTGCGGGAGTCTCCTCCACCGCCCCACCGCAACTCACGAGGGCCACCGCCAGCACGATCAGGGCCGCGCCGCGCAACCAACACAATCTCATCGAACACCTCCTCAAGGCTCCAGCCCTCTGACACTCGCGGCGGACCGATGTCCATGCCCGGGTCTCGGGTCGGGCGAATTCTTAATCAGTGCGGTACGATAACAGGTTCTCAGGGACCCGACCCACCCTCGTTGCTATAAGGACTCACATGTCATCTGCCAAGATCACCTGGACCAAGATCGACGAAGCGCCTGCGCTGGCCACTTATTCGCTCCTGCCGATCGTGCAGGCATTCGCCAGAGGCACCGACGTCGACATCGAGACCCGCGACATCTCGCTGACCGGTCGGCTCATCGCGAACTTTCCTGAACGTCTCACCGAGGCTCAGCGAATTCCTGACGATCTGACAGCGCTGGGCGACCTGGCGAAGACGCCGGCTGCCAACATCGTGAAGTTACCCAATATCAGCGCCTCCATTCCCCAGCTCCAAGCCGCCATAACGGAGCTCCAAGGGCATGGCTACGACATTCCGGACTACCCGGAAGATCCAACAGAAGACGCTGATCGGGCACTGCAGGCCCGCTTCGCCAAGGTCTTGGGGTCTGCGGTCAACCCGGTGCTACGGGAGGGAAATTCGGACCGGCGCGCGGCGGCATCAGTCAAACGGTTCGCACAGAAGCATCCGCATCGCATGATGCAGGACTGGCCGACCACCGGGTCACGGACGCGCGTGGCGCACATGCCAGACAAGGACTTCTTCGGCAGCGAGCGGTCCACGACGCTCGACGCGGCCACCGACGTTCGGATCGAGTTCGTCGGCACCGACGGGGCGGCCACCGTGCTGAAGGCGCAGGTGCCTCTGCTGGCGGGCGAGGTCATCGATACGGCCGTGATGAACGTGGCGGCACTCCGGGCGTTCTACGACCGGACCATTGACGACGCGCGGCACGACGGCGCGCTGTTGTCCCTGCACCTCAAGGCCACCATGATGAAGGTGTCCGACCCGGTCATGTTCGGTCACTGCGTGGCGGTGTACTTCGCGGCCGCACTCGACAAACATGCCGAGACGCTGAGCACCGTGAATGCGAACGTCAACAACGGGCTGGCCGGCGTACTCGGCAAGCTGGAGACGCTGCCCGCGGAAACGCGGGCGCAGATCGAAGCGGACATCGCCGCGGTGTACACCACACGCCCGCCGCTCGCCATGGTCGATTCGCGCAAGGGCATCACGAACCTCCACGTGCCCAACGACGTCATCATCGATGCGTCCATGCCGAACGTGGTGCGGGACGGCGGGCGCATGTGGAACAACGACGATGCGTTGCAGGACGTCATCGCGATGATCCCCGACCGCTGCTACGCCACCACCTATCAGGCGATCATCGAGGACTGCCAGCAGCACGGTCAGTTTGACCCGTCAACAATGGGCAGCGTGTCGAACGTCGGCCTGATGGCGCGCAAAGCCGAAGAATACGGCTCCCACGACAAGACATTCATGGCCCCCGGCGCCGGAACGATTCGGGTGGTCGATTCGACCGGCGCGACCCGGCTCGAGCAAGCCGTCGAACCTGGCGACATCTTCCGAATGTGCCAGACCAAAGCCGAACCGATTCGCGATTGGGTGAAGCTGGCCGTGACCCGCGCGAGGGCGTCGGGCTCCCCGACACTGTTCTGGCTGAATGCAGATCGGGCCCACGACGCCGCGCTGATCACGAAGGTGCGCGCGTATCTCGCCGACCACGACACGGACAGCCTCGATATCCGCATCATGACGCCGGTCGAGGCCATGCGCGTCTCGCTGGAGCGGGTCCGGCGCGGGGAAGACACCATTGCGGTCACCGGCAACGTGCTGCGGGACTACCTCACCGACCTGTTCCCGATTCTGGAGCTCGGCACCAGCGCGCGGATGCTGTCGATCGTGCCCTTGCTCAATGGCGGAGGACTCTTCGAGACCGGAGCCGGCGGTTCGGCGCCGAAGCATGTCCAGCAGATGTTGCAGGAAGGCCATCTACGGTGGGATTCACTTGGTGAATATTGCGCGTTGGTCCCGGCGCTCGAGTTGATGGCCACCCAAACCAACAACCCCAAGGCCAGGCTGCTGGCGGACACGCTCGATCAGGCGATCGGCAGCTACCTGGAGAACGCTCGGTCTCCGTCCCGCAAAGTGCACGAGATCGACAACCGTGGCAGCACCTTCTATCTCGCGCTCTACTGGGCGCAAGCCCTGGCGGCCCAGGAGACGGACCAGGCCCTGAAGACCCGATTCACGGGGGTGGCCGACGCGCTGACGACCAGCGAAACACAAATCACCACGGAACTGCTGGCCGCGCAGGGCGAGCCGGTAGACCTTGGCGGCTATTACCGCCCCGATCCCGACCTGGCCGAGAAAGCCATGCGGCCAAGCGCCACGCTCAACGCCATCATCGACACCCTCTAGCGGTTTCCAGGTGAGGCGTCCGCCTGGACGGCGTTGCTTCGTCGGGCGCAGCCCCGTCTGAACAGTGCTGCCTAGAGATCGCTCAAGTGGGCGATCTGGCCGGTGCTGTCGCCCACCTGATCTCGCTGCACGCCGAGCTTGTCCAGCATCGTCAGGAACAGGTTCGTCATTGGCGTGCCGTCGGGGTAGCGCAGGTGGCGTCCGCCGCGAAACGCACCATTGCCGCCGCCCACGACGAGTGTCGGGAGGTTGTCGTGCGTGTGGGCATTGGAGTCGCTTAGGCTGCTGCCGTAGACCACCATCGACTGGTCCAGCAAGGACCCGCGCTCGTCCTGGGCATCCCGCAGCTTCTCCACGAAGTGGGCCAGCATCGCGACGTGATGCTGGTCGATCAGCTGCAGCCGGGCCATGCGGGCCGGATCGTTCTGATGATGCGACAGCCCGTGATGCGCGTCTGGCACGCCGATGGCACGATACGTGCGATTGCCACCCTCTCGGCTGTACATCAGGGTGACGACCCGGGTCAGGTCTGCCTGGAACGCGATGGCGACCAAATCGGACATCAGCTCCACGTGCTCTTCGAAGGTGGGCGGAACCCCGTCCGGTCGGTCCAAGGTCGGCAGTTCCGCGCCGTCTCGCTGCTCCGTGTTCTGGATACGGCGCTCCACTTCACGCACGGAGTCGAGATAGTCGCTGAGCTTGCGGCGATCACCGGCGCCAAGGCTGGCGTCCAGTCGTTGCGCGTCACCGAGCACAAAATCCAGCAAACTCCGATTCTGCCTGGCCCGCGTCGCGCGCATCGTCGGGTCGGTCGTATCGCCGTCACCGAACAAGCGCTCGAACACCCGACGGGGATTCGTCTCGTAGGGCAGCGGCGTGGTGGGCGAATTCCAGGCAATGGTGTTGCTGTAGGCGCAGCTGTACCCGGAATCGCATCCACCCACCATCCGCACGTCTTGCAATCCCAGTTCGAGCGACGGGAGCGGCGTGGTCCGACCGATGCCCTCGGCCAGCATCTGGTCGACCGACATACCGTTCCGGATGTCGGCCCCCCGCGTCTTCTTCGGATGCACGCCGGTCAGCCAGCTCGCCCCGGCGCGAGCATGATCGCCAGGACCGTCGCCAAGCGCCTCACCGTTGCGATGGGCCAGACCACTCAGCACCAGGAGCTGGTCGCGAAACGGTTCGAGCGCCTGCAGGGTTTTCGTGAAGGCGAACCCCGCGCCCTCGTGTTGGGGCGTCCAATCGGACATGATCACGCCGTTGGCCGTATACACGAAGG
>CAUZAY010000121.1:0-12067 GCA_963577695.1 Vicinamibacteria bacterium
CGACCGCTGACACGGTCGACCGGCTGGGCCGAGAGAACGGCCATCCCGACCACCACGGCCAGAGCGCAACACGCTAGAAGGCGATTTTTCATGATGATTCGAGTATATCCCGGGGTCCGGCGCCTAGGCGGACGGGCCTACGACCGTGTGGCGGGCTCGGACGAACGCCGATCGATCACCTCACCGTAGAACGCTTCGTACTGAGGCACGATGGCGTTGGCGCAGAACCGTTGTAACACCGCGGCGAGCGCGGCTTCCGAAACCCGTTGATGCAGCGCCGAGTCCGTCAGCAGCGTTACCGCACTGTCGGCCATGGCCTCGGTCGCATCGACCGGGTGCAAGTAGCCGGTGACCCCGTGGTCAATCACCTCGGGCAGGCCGCCCACTTTGGACGCCACGACCGGCACCTGACAGGCCATCGCCTCGAGCGCCGCCAGACCGAAACTCTCCTGCGCCGACGGCAGGAGAAACAGGTCGGCCAGTGAGAGGAGCGGCACCACCTGCTCCTGTTCACCAAGCTGCTCCACTGCGTCGGCCACCCCCAGTTCACGCGCGCGGCGGCCGGCCTTGTCGAGGTCGGGCCCGTCCCCGACGAGCAGCAACCGCGACGGTACCCGTTCGTGGATGCGCGCGAAGACGTCGACCACCGCGTCAGTCCGCTTCACGGGTCTGAAATTCGAGACGTGAATGACAAGCCGGACCCGGCCGTCGCCTCCGGTGAATCGCGCCCGCAGCGCGGGATCAGACGAACGGCGATGAATGCCGCAGTCCAGGAAATTCGGAATGACGTGAATGTCGGCGCGCACGGACAGCTGACGATACGTGTCGTCGCGCAGACTGCGGGACACGGCCGTCACGCCGTCGGACTGATCGATGCAGAACGCCGCCGTCTCGGAATATGAACTATCGCTGCCGATCAAGGTGACGTCGGTGCCATGCAGCGTCGTGATGACGCGAGGCACCTTGACACCAGGGGAATTCGCAAGAATCTGGCGGGCCAGATACGCGGCGGCGGCGTGCGGAATCGCGTAGTGAGCGTGAATGATGTCCAGCTCGTGTGCACGACTCACCTGGACGATCTTGTTTGCCAGCGACAGCAGGTACTGCGGTTCGCGAAACAGCGGATACCCGGGCGTTTGCACCGCATGAAAGGCCAGCCCGACCTGGTACTCGGGCCCCCGGAACGGCATCTCCGTGCTGATCAACCGGACTTGATGTCCGCGGTCGGCCAACGCTTTGGCGAGCTCGGTCGCCACGATCCCGCTTCCACCCACTGACGCGTAACAGACGATGCCGACGTTCATAACGATACGAGCCCCCCCCCAAAGGAGCCTTATTTCATCACACCCGACCGCAGGATCGGCTCCTTGACAATGAACCCTTCCGCGAACGCCACCCCGACCGAGACCCCGAACCCGGCGTCGCGGGTCTCGATCAACTGCCGAAATCTGGATGTGGTGAGCCGCGTCGAGACGGCACCAGTTCCCTCCGGGGAGAACTGGCTGCGATGGCAGTCGAGCGCCCGGCGTTTGGTCTCGTAGTCATCCGACACGTCGACCACAAACGACGGCGCGGCCGTCCCATTGATGAAGTAGTAGCACACCCAATCCGGCCGCCACGAATCGCCCGCGCCGATGTATTTCCTCAACCCGCTCGTGAAGACCGCCCGCGTGAGCAGCTGGCTGGCGGCCACGTGGTCCGGATGGCGGTCAGCCCAGTGAGGAATGAGCACGGTGGCGGGACGGGTGCGCCGCAGGAACTCGACCGCGCTTCGTATCTGATCCGACCCCCCGATCTCGCCATCGGGCCACTCGAGGTTCTCGCGCCACGCGGCGCCCAACACCTCGGCACCGGCCTCCGCTTCAGACCGCCGTTCGTCTACGGTGCCGTTGCTGCCGAGTTCGCCTCGAGTCAGGTCGCACAAGCCAACGCGATGACCGCAGCGGGCCTGTTTGGAGACGGTACCACCGATGCCGATTTCTATATCGTCCGGGTGCGGGCCGAACGCGAGAAGGTCGACCGACGTATCCATGCTCTTGTCCTTCCGCGTGTGCCCCGAAATGGGTCAATCCGGTGAGCCACGAGCGAACGCGATGCGACAACGGTGAACAACGATGGAACACTGCGCCGACGTCACGTACACATCCGTAACTTTATGCGGTCCCAGGAACGACCGCTTGGCCATGATTGACGAACAAACTATGGCGTCAAACCATGTATTTACAACGTCTTACGACTTCAGATCCTCAGTTGACCTATCCTTGGCAACGCTCTTGCTTTGATAGCTGGTCGATGGCAACGCAACAACATACACTTGGAACCGGCGGTCGCGAGCAAGGTTTCTCCCTCATGGAGCTCATGATGTCGGTCCTCTTTAATGGGCACGATGTTCGCGATTGCCCTCCCCGCGGGCAAAGCCGCACTCGACTCTCTCGAGCTCGGCAACGCCACCCGTGAGGTGGAACGCGAGCTCCAGACGGCCCGCATGCGAGCCGTGTCGGCCAACCGACCGATGCGGGTCAAGCTGAACTGCCCGGCAGATGGGCAGTATCGCCTCGTCGAGGTCACCGGGGTCGTGGCGACAGACGGAGGAGCCGGCAGCCGGTGCGACGAAGCCCTGTATGGGTTCCCGGGACCCAGAGACAACGACCGGGCCACCCAGAGCATGGTGGTCCCCTCCGGTGTCTCGGCCCCGGTATCGATGCGCTGCTCGGTCCAGAGTTTGAGTTTTCACCCGACGGAACGACCCGATTGGTCATCAATGGCAACGTCCAGACCATGACCACGGACGGGGTCGTGCAAGTCGAACGCAACGGTGCAACCCAGGAGATTACGGTCAATGCCCTCGGAAAAATCACGCTGGTCCGATGAGCGGGGCTTCGGATTCGTTGAGACGCTGATCTCGATCGACGTGCTCACCGCCGTGTCCGTCGGCGTCGCTCGACCCGGCAGGCCAGCCTCACCGATCGACGACGTCGAGGCGGTGCCAACGGAGGCCGTCGGTCCGACAGTACTTGACCGATGAACAACGCAGATCGGCGGGATTCAGCGCTCGTTGAATGCAGCGGCACTTTCACCACGGGCGGCTAGGGCATCTGCTTCCCGGAGTACTCCAGCATCTGGGCGGTGAAGTCCTGCGGGTAGGAGATGCGCACGTCCGTGATCACGCCGTCAGCGTCAACGACCGGCTCCAGACGGGGTTGTACGAACCCGCTGTAGGACGGCAGGCCGACCAACTCCACGCGTTCGACCACTTCATCTCGCAACGCGCCGTCGAAGTGAATGCCGTATGACTCGAACAACGTCCGCGCGGCCTCGTAATCGCCTTCCGACTTGATTCGCTGGACCTCAGCCAGCAAGGTGCCGACACCTTCCCGGAACGCTCGCCAGTCGGTCATCACGTAGAAGGTCTTGCCGTCGCGGGTTCGCGCCTCGATGGCGGTCGTATTGTCCATCAGCCAGCGGACGATCATCTGGCGGTTCCGCATGTGGTCTTGCTCGATCTGGGTCCCCTCGCGAATGCGACGCAGCTGGAGCAACGCGTTTCGGCTATAGCCCTCATACTCCGCTCGAACAATCTCCTCTTGCGCGTCGGCCGGCAACACGCCCAGTTCGACCAGCTTGGGGTCCGGCAGAAAATACAGCCCGACCAGGTCGGCCCGCGCCTCTTCCAGTGCCGAGTATTGCTCCTTCAAATCCGGTTGGGCCGAACCGCCGAGCCGCTCCGCCAGCTTGCCCGATGCGTGGCCGATGACCTCGTGCATGTTCGTCGTCATCTCACCGGCGAGTCCTCCCCACCGGCGCGAGCGCTCCGCCTCTTCAGGACTCCAGGCGAACTCCTGGCGGTAGTTCGCCGGGCTTGACTGATCGTAGGCGTCGTTCACGTTGGAGAGCGACACCGACTTACTGCCGTACTGCTCACGCACGGCCTGGCTGTTGGGTAAATTGATGCCAATCGGCGTGATCGGTCCCGAGTCACCGGTCTCAACCACGACGTCGATGGCGTTGGCCGTGATACCGGTCACGCTCTCTTTGCGGTACTTGGGGTCCCACGGCATCCGGTCCTCGAACCACTGGGCGTTAGCGGCCAGCGTCTTGAGGGCGCCGGTCTTTTCCGGATTGACATAGAACACCAGGGCCTCCCAGGAGCCCTTCGCCCCGCGCGCGTCCATGTACACCTCGGTGAAGCCGTTGATGGTGTCGACGCTCGACTCCTGATCCTCGACCCAAGCGATATCGTAGGCGCGCTGGTCCACCGGGGCACCGGTGCGGTAGTACGCGGCGTTCGCGCGTAGCGCTCTTGCCATCGGCTCCGTGGCGAACGGCGCCGCGGCCTCGAGATGGCGGACAATCTCCGTGATCTGTTCGCTGTACTTGCCCCCGACCTTGTACACCTCCTCCACCAACCGGCCGTCGACCTTGACGAGCCTGGACGTCAAGGGGTACTGCTCCTCGAAGCTGTCGAGATCGGCCGTCGAGACATCTTTGTAGAGATTGTTCGCACTGGACAGCAGGAGGTCGTCGCCCGGCCCCGGAGCCTTATTGGTCACGATCGGGTCGACGTCGGGGTCGAAGAACAGGGGCTGCATCCGCGTGACCATCTGCGCCACCGTTTCGCCCGCGTGAGTCGGCAAGGTCGCCCCGGCTTCGGCCGCGACGGCGACGGCGGCCGCGAACGCGGCCGGAGGGGTGTTGAGGACGAACTTGCGGGCGGTCAGATTGTTGAACGGCCCCGTATTCAACCAGAACAGCTTGGTGTACTGCTGGATGGCGTCCAACGTCGCGGGATCGACACCGGCCGGATGGGTGATGATCTCCTCGAGCACCTCACGCATCTCGAGATTGTGCTCGTACCGCTGGTCGTAATAGATGTCGCGGCCGGCCAGCGCGGCCTGGTAGAGATGCCAGATCAAGGTCTTCTCGCGCAGGGACAGCGACGAGAACCCATCGGCGTAGAGCTGCACGATGGCGGCATCGTCGACGCGCTCCAGTAAGTAGGGTCGATCGCCAGACTCTTGCGCCGCCGCTGGGGCCGGGGCCCCGCCCGACAGTGCCGCACCGACCGCTGCGGCCAGCATTACCGCTCCTCGATGTCGCATCGATCCTCCCCGCGGACCCTCAATACCGCCCGGCCAATTTTTGCTAAGCTGTTCATGTTAACCCGGCCGGCAGAAGCTCGTCCGGCCAAGGGAGATCCCTCATGACCCGTCCTCGTGTGCTACCCGCCACCCTCGTCGCGATAGCGACGCTGCTGTTGTCCGAGGTCGCGCCGGCGCAACAGCGCATGCTCACGATTGACGACATCTACGCGCCGGAGGCTCGGGTCGACTTCTCGGGACGCGTACCGACCGGTCTCCGGTGGCTCAGCGACACACACTATCTACTGCGCGAGCGCGGCCGCGATAGTGGCGGGACGGGTCTGTTGCGGGTAAACGCCGTCACCGGCGACAGCGAGCCGTATGTCGACCTCGGCGAGTTCGAGCGCAGTCTGGCCGACATGCCGGGCATGAGCCTCGACGCGGCTCGTCGGGCCGTGCGCTCGGGACGATATGTCTGGGACAATGACCACGATGCTCTGGTCCTGAGCATTTCACACGATCTGTACTACTTCACCCGCTCGCCGCTCGACGGTGGTCGGGTGGAGCGACTGACCCGAGACGCGGCGCTTGAAACCATGCCGACGTTCAGCCCTGATGGCGCCATGGTCGCGTTCGTGCGTGACCACGATCTCGTTGTGGTCGACGTGATGCATCACCGCGAATGGCCTTTGACTCGTGGCGGCGGCCCGGATCTGCTCAACGCCGAACTCGACTGGGTCTACCAGGAAGAGATCTATGGTCGGGGTGACTTCAAGGGCTTCTGGTGGAGTCCGGACTCGACACGATTGGCCTACCTGCAGACCGACGAGAGTCCCGTGCAGGAGTTCACGGTTGTCGACCATCTGCCGTATCGGCTGGATCTCGAAGTCACCGACTATCCGAAAGCCGGCGACGCGAACCCGCTGGTACGCCTCGGGGTCGTAGCGGCCGTGGGCGGCGAGACGACCTGGCTCGATCTGGACCGCTACACTCCAACCGACGCGCTGGTGGTGTCGGTAGGATGGTCTCGGTACGGAGACAACGTGGTGTTTCAGGTGCAGAACCGGGAGCAGACCTGGCTCGACCTCAACCTGGGCGACCCCGCGAACGGAACGACCACACGACTATTCCAGGAGACCACGCCCGCCTGGGTGGACGTCCACGGCCCCCCGACGTGGCTCGAAGACGGTACTTTTGTCTGGCTCAGCGAGCGATCGGGCTGGAAGCACCTGTATCACTACGAGGCGGATGGCACGCTGATCACCCAGGTCACCGACGGCGAATGGGAGCTGCGCACGCTGCACGGCGTGAACGAGGACGAGGAGAACAACCCTGTCTACTTCTCAGGCACGCAACGGAGCCCGATCGGGAGTGATGTCTATCGGGTGAACCTGGACGGAAGCGCGCTGACCCGTCTGTCGGAGTCGCCGGGCACGCACCGGGCCAGCTTCAGCCCCGGATACGCGCGTTACCTCGATACGTGGAGCGACATCGACACCCCACCACAGCTTCGGGTGCATGCGGCCGACGGCACCGAGACGCGCGTCGTCGACGAGAACATCGTCGAGACGCTGGACGACTACCGCCTGGCGGTGCCCAAGTTCCTGCAGGTCCCCACGCGCGACGGCTTCGTCATGGAAGCGATGATGATCAAGCCGCCGGACTTCGACCCCTCGCTCCGGTACCCGGTGTTCCAGCACACCTACGCCGGCCCCCATGCCCAACAGGTGCAGAACAGATGGGGCGGCAGCGCCCAGATGTTCTACCAGTTGCTGGCACAGCAGGGCATCATCGTGTGGGTCATGGACAACCGCACGGCGAGCGGGAAAGGCGCGGTGTCGACCTGGCCGGTCTACCAGAACTTTGGTGAGCTGGAACTCCGAGACATCGAAGACGGGCTCGCCTGGCTGAAGACGCAATCCTACGTCGACGGAAGCCGTATCGGGATCGAAGGCTGGAGCTATGGCGGGTTCATGACGAGCTATGCGCTCACCCACAGTGAGAGCTTTGCCATGGGCATCGCCGGTGGAACCGTCAGCGACTGGCGCGACTACGACACCATCTACACCGAGCGATTCATGCGGACGCCGCAGAACAACCCGGAGGGCTACCGCAAGAGTTCGCCGCGCTTCAACGCCGCCGACCTCCACGGAGCGCTGCTACTGCTGCACGGCACGATGGACGACAATGTTCATCTGCAGAACACACTCCAGTTCACGTACGAGTTGCAGAAGGCAGGGAAGTCGTTCGAACTGATGCTGTATCCCAAGTCGCGCCATAGTGTGACCGACCCCGACCTGAACACCCATCTCCGTCGAGGCATGCTCGACTTCATCCTCGAACACCTGCGACCGGCCGGCACCGCACCGACCAAGCCAACAGGACAGTAGAGACCCAGGCGGGTCCCCGCATCGCGCCTCACCAGCCGCCGTCTCGCATCGCGATGCGCCGCCTGGGCGCTCAAGGAGGGCAGAGAGCTGGTGACCAGGTTGGTCGACAAAGGTGGGTTCGACATTCGTGGGGCAAGGCTTCAGCCTTGCCTTGCAGGCCTGAAGGCCCGCGCCACAGAACCAACCCAAGTGAGTTCTAGGATGGTGCTGAAGGACGACGTGGAGGGGGTTTCCGAGCGAGGCGGTCGTCTGGCCAGGCAGCAGCCAGGCGAGCTATGACCCCGGTGAGCCGATGCCGCGACGTCCGCCGTCTACGGGCGCCTCGCTCGGAAAGCTAGACTAGGTAATTGAATCGCGGCGATCGCGGCGCAGGCGCGCCCGGCCGGCCGCTTCCAGCTCGGCCATCCGACGTCGGGCGCGATCAAACGACAGGCGACCGGCGCCGGTCGCCACCAAGCACAGGAGCGCCCCCACCAGGACGAGATCGAACTCCACGCCGTGGCCCGCACCAGGCTCCAGCGACCAGTTCAAGAACAGCCCATTCGGAAGATGGAGCTTCCAGCTCGTGACCCCCGTCGTCAGCAACAGCGCGATGGCGGTCCAGCCGGTGTGGGCGCCAAGCATGAGCGCGATGCCGCCCCCGAGCTCGACCGCGCCAAGCGCCGCGGCCACCAGATGCGGCACCTTGAAGTCGAGCAAGGCCAGCATCGCGGTCGTCTCTGGCAGGCCGTCAAAGGCCGGCGAGACCTTCATCACGCCGTGAGCCAGAAACACTGCGCCTACGACGAGCCGCAACACGGTCGGGCCAAATCCACTCATAGAATCGCGATGCCTGCCACAGCGGCCCGCTCTTCCGGTTCGGCGGGAGCGCCGAACGCCGCCGGACTGGGCCACGCTGCCCCAAACGGGCACATTGTGACACCTTGTGGCCGAGCCGTGAAGCACTCGGGCATTCGCCCACCGCGGCTCAGCCGGTGAGCTTGAGCCAGAGCGTAAGCAGCCGTTTCACGAGTGGCGTGACACGCGTGACGCTGTATTGGAACGCCGCCCGACGGACGGCATCGGCCTGTGTCGGGTAGGGATGGATGACGTTCGCGAGGGTACCGAGCCCCAGGCCTCCAACCATGGCCACGGTAATCTCGCTAATCATCTCGCCAGCGTGCCGGGCCACGATGGTGGCGCCGAGAATCTCGTCGCTGCCGGTCCGGGTGTGGATCCGCACGAACCCCTCATCGTCGCCGTCGGTGATGGCCCGGTCGACCTCACCCCAACGCTGAGTGTAGGTGGTCACCGGCACTCCCTGTTCCGCCGCCTGATGCTCGTAGAGCCCCACATGCGCGACCTCCGGGTCCGTATACGTACACCAAGGCATTGTGAGCGCGCTCAGTCGACGACGCCCGGGGAACAGCGCGTTCTGTACGGCGATGCGCGCCGCGTCCTCGGCCGCGTGGGTGAACTTCCACGCCATACAGACGTCGCCCGCGGCATAGATCCGTGGATTGGAGGTCTGCAGCGCGTCATCTACGGTGACACCCTTCGCATCGTGGTTGACCCCGGCCGCCTCGAGGCCCAGTCCTTCGATGTTCGGCGTGCGCCCTACCCCCACCAGCACCTCGTCGACCACCAATGGGTCGACGCCGTCCCCGGAGAGGTGCACGACCTTCTGGTCACCCTGGCGTTCGACCCGCTCGATCTGACAGGCGAGACGGAGCCGGACCCCGTCTCGTGCGAGGGCCGCCTGGACGATGGCCGCGGCGTCTGGATCCTCCCGTCCGAGAATGTGATCCATGACCTCGAGCAGCGTGACCTCACACCCCAGGCGACAAAACGCCTGCGCCAGTTCGGCTCCGATCGGCCCGCCGCCGATGACCGCCAGCCGACGCGGCCGCGTCGTCAGATTGAAGACCGATTCGTTGGTGAGTGCGCCGGCCTCGGCCAGCCCGGCGATCGGCAGTGGTGCGGCGCGTGCCCCCGTCGCGATCACCGCTTTCTTGAACCGCAACGCCGTCCCGTCGACGTCGAGCCTGGACTCGCCGGTAAATCGAGCCGAGCCGAGGAAGACGTCGATCCCCTTCTCATCCCGATAGCGTGCGGCTGAATCGTGAGGGCTGATTCGCGCGCGAATGCGACGCATCCGTTCCATGACGGCGCCGAAGTTCGCTTCCGCGCCCGGCGGCATGCCCCACCCCAGCGAGGCGGCGTCCCGCAACTCGGCAAACACTCGTGACGAGCGAATGATGCTCTTCGAAGGGACGCAGCCCACGTTGAGACAGTCGCCACCCATGAGGTGCCGCTCCACCAACGCCACTTTGGCGCCGGCGCCGGCCGCGAACGAGGCGGCGATCAACCCGGCCGTCCCGGCGCCGACGACAACGAGGTGATAGCGGTCCGCTGGGGTGGGATTCATCCAGTCCGGTGGATGGACGTGGCTGAGCAGGTCCGCGTTGAACGACTCCGTCGGGTCGAGTTCCGCGTTCCGAGCCGGCGCCTCGAATGCAGATGAATCAATCGGCGGCATGCTGGTCCCCCGGCAAATGCGGCCCCCGGCCTTGGGCGAACCGGACAACCGGCCCAATCGCCGGAGTTGCCGAGACGGTCGCTCTTGGAACCGAGCGGACGGGCCGCCGCACTACGACTTGGACGTGGCGTCCGGGGGCGGGGCTTTGCGGTCGGCCAGCGCCGCGGCGGGGATCGCCTCGGAGGCTCGTGGCCGCAAGATCTCGTCGACGAGAAACAGGTCAGTCAGCACGGCGCGCAGGTGGATCGAGCCGTTCAGATTGTCGATCACCTGGCTGCTGATGCCGGGCTGGGCCAGTACGAGGCGCAAGGCCTTACAGGCACGTGCGGCGTCGCCGTCAATGACCTCGAAGAACGCATCGTAGGGCGCCAGCGGCTCCAGTTTGCGCGCCCGGACGAGACTGGACAGGAACGCCCCCAAACCATCGAGCGCCGAGTCCATCTCCTCGATACACCGGCGCAACTCGCCGCCGGTCTGGGGATCGCCTCGTTGTCCCTTGGCCGCGTAGCTCAGAAACAGCTCGTAGCCGCCCTCGATGGTGTCGATCCGTTTCTTGAGATCTGCTGTGGCTGTGTCAGACACGCTTCCGCCTTGGTTCGGGCCAGGCCCCTCTGGGCTCGTCAGCCGCCATGCCGTCGCCCCGGCCCGCAGGCGGGGCCATCCTGCCCACTGCGCCGTGAGAGCTGGATCGGCTGAAGTGGCCCTACTTGGACTCGATCTTCCACCTCTCCGGGTCGTGGTGCGACAGGTAGTCGGATTTGCTCACCCACCCAAAGATCATCGCCTTGGTCATCCACAGCTTGTCCGGCCGGATGGCAAAGTAAATGTGGGTGATGGTCAACGCGACGAACAGCACCGCGGCAAAGCCGTGCAACGTGTAGATGACGCCCCAGTTGTTCTCCGTGAAGAACTGGTCGTTGCGCGAAACGATGGGCGTGTCGATTCGCAGCATCATCAGCAGGCCAGTGGCGGACACGAGCAAGCCGAAAACCGAGACGGCCAGATGGTAGAGCTTGTGATCGAGGGGGTACTTCCCGTGTTTGCCGAGGGTGACTTGCTGACCAAGCTGACGCTTGGTTCGCTGGACCGCCTCACCGAAGTCTGCCGGCAGGATCCAGATGGACCAAAAATCCAGAAAGAAGGAGGCGTGCACGATGTGATACAGGATGCACAGGATCAGGATGAGGCCGGCAATCCAGTGAATATTCAGCCAGGAGAACTCGAGGCCGATGATCGGCAGAAAGCCGGTTCCCAGGAGCACGAGCATCGAGGTCGCCATAACCCAGTGGAACATTCTGGCCGCCCCGGTGTGCCGGACCACCTTGTCCGGAATGCCGGCCGGCGGATCGACCGTCGGTTCATCGCCGTGAGCAACCTTCGGCTTCCACACAATCACGTAGATGGCGTGAAAGAGGATAAAGGCGATGCCCGCCCAGAATGCCGCCGTCAGCAGAGTCCAGGAGAGACGAATAAGAATCTCCTGGCCCCATGGGTCAGTGCCTACTTGAAACAGTTCCATTTACGCCCCCGTACCTCGATGAGTCGCCTGACCAGGATGTGCCCAGGAACAACCTCACCCGTTCGCATGTCGATGCCTGCGGACTCGCGGCCAGCCACAGACTCACGCTGTCCCAACCCCAGCCGCCACAGGCGGTCTGTCCGCCCTTGCGCGTCGGTTGACATACGGGCAGCGCAAATGCGCCGTTTTCCGCGCCGCACCGCCGGCGGGTACTGAACCACAGGCGGGAAGGATACCGGGGACGCCTCTAGGATACAACTCATTCTTCGCCAAGCCTGCCACCTCAGAGTTGAACTTTACTGGCTCTCGAACGTATGATTTAAATGAACGTTTGATTTAATTTGAACAACCAGGGGAACGAGTCATGGCAGCAGACACCAAGGAACGGATTCTCGATACGGCCGAACGTTTATTCGCCGACCACGGGTTTCCGGCCACCTCGTTGCGAGACATCACACAGGAAGCTGGGGTCAATCTGGCCGCCGTCAATTACCACTTCGGCGGCAAAGAGGGGCTCTTAATCGAAGTGCTGGAGCGGAAAATCGCGCCAGTGAATCGGTCC
>CAUZAY010000122.1:0-12052 GCA_963577695.1 Vicinamibacteria bacterium
AGTATTTCTTCGGGGACTACTTGGACGACGGCTACCGTCCTCGGGCCCCCCGTGAGGTCAAAGAGCTTCCGCCGATCGAGAACACGCTCTCCACGCAGACCTCTCTGGCGGACCACATGATGTGGCAGTTGTCGCTCCAGACCGGCGACGACGACCCGTTGGTCCGTGAGATCGGTTCAGCCATCATCGGTAATCTCGACGACGATGGGTATCTCGTGGCCTCGGTCGACGAGATTGCAGCGATGAGCAGCTGGCCGCTGCCGGACGTGGAGCGGGTCCTGCGCGTCTTGCAGGACTTCGACCCGATCGGGGTGGCGGCGCGGGACCTGCAGGAGTGCCTGCTGTTGCAGATCGATCGGATTGGACTCCAGGGCACCGCCAGCGAAACCATTGTCCGCGATCATCTGAAGCTCCTGCAGAATCATCAGGGGCACAAGCTGGCCCGACAGCTCGACATCTCGATCGATGAGCTGAAACATCACATCGAGGTCATCCGGCAACTCGACCCGAAGCCAGGCAGCCGTTTCAATCCAAGCTCGTCGCAATACGTCATTCCCGACGTGTATATCCTCAAGACCGAGGACGGCTACGTCGCGGCGTTGAACGAGGATGGCATGCCGCAGCTCCGCATCAGCCCGGTCTACCGGCGCCTGCTCGACAAGAAGAAGGAGAACAACGACGAGACACGCGCCTACGTGAAGGAGAAATTTCGCTCGGCGCTCTGGCTCATCAAGTCGGTCGACCAGCGGCAAAAAACGATTCGCAAGGTCGCCACGAGCATCATCACCTTCCAGACCGACTTTCTCGACCGCGGCATCGAGTATCTTCGTCCGCTTGTCCTGCGCGACGTCGCCACCGACATTGGGATGCATGAATCCACGGTGAGCCGCGTCGTCAATAACAAGTACATGCACACCCCGCAAGGGGTGTTCGAGATGAAGTACTTTTTTCACAGCGGGATCAGCAGCGCGTACGGCGAAAACGTCTCGTCGGTCACCATCAAGCAGCGCATTCGCAAGATCATTGAGGAAGAGAATCCGAAAAATCCACTCAGTGACTCTCGTATCGTGCGTCTCCTGCAGGATGGGGGATTGGTGCTGGCGCGTCGCACGATCGCCAAATACCGTGAGGAGCTCAAAATCCCCACCTCGAGTCAGCGCAAGGTGTTGTTCTGATGGGCTGCAGGTTGACCGGGCGACACGCCAAGGTGACCGACGAGTTGCGAGACCTCGTCGCGCGACGGATGGCTCCATTGGAGCGCCTCTTGGGCGGCACGGTCGTGTCGGCCGACATGGTGCTGAGTTCGGAGCGGAACCACTACCAGACTGAGTTCGTGGTCCACGCGCGGGGCGACCACCGACTGCACGGTGTCGGCGACGGCAACAGCTGGCAGATCGCCGTGGGCGCCGCCGTGGACAAGGTGATGCATCAGGCCCAGACCCTGAAAGGGAAGTGGCAGGCCCGCCGCCGCCATTCAGACTCGGTGCCGGGCGAGGGTTCGGACCTGGCGGCCGCACCGGACGAGACGACACACGGAGACTGACCCGGGGTCACGCGTGCCTGTGTGTGGCGCACCCCGCTGACCGCCGCGCTCGAAACCGATGACCGCCAGCCGCGTCGCCCCGCCGCCCACGGACCACGCGGCGAAGTTTGTCATAGTCACCGGGCTGTCCGGCGCCGGCAAGTCGGCTGCGATTCACGCCCTGGAAGACCTCGGCTACCTCTGCGTCGACAATCTGCCCACGGTCCTGATTCCCACCTTGGCTGACCTCACGCTCGGCAAGGGCGGCACCCATGAGTCCGTGGCGGTGGTCGTTGATGCGCGAGACCGATCGTTCCTGGACCGCTTTCCGACCGTGTTCGATGCGCTTCGCGCCCGCCGTGACCTCGCGGTGTGGCTGATTTTTCTCGAAGCATCGGACGAAGCATTGCTGCGTCGGTTCAGCGAAACGCGTCGCCCGCATCCACTCGCCCCGACGGGCTCCGTCATCGAGGGTATTCTGGCTGAACGCGGGCGTCTGGGTCCGATCAAGAAGATGTCTGACCGGGTGCTGGACACCTCGGACCTCACGGTGCACGAACTGCGTCGAGCGTTTCGCGAATTATCGGAAGGCGAGGGCACCCAGACTCGATTGACGGTGACGCTGGTGAGTTTTGGCTACAAGTACGGAGTACCGGTCGAGTCGGATCTGTTGTTCGATGTCCGCTTCCTCCCCAATCCCTATTTCGTCACCGGCCTCCGTGACCTCACCGGCCAGGAGCGCCCGGTGCAGGACTACATCGCCGCGGCGGAGACCGCACAGCCGTTTCTGGACAAGACGTCCGATCTGCTCACGTTCCTGATTCCGCACTACACGGCGGAAGGCAAGACCTATCTGACGATCGGTGTCGGCTGTACAGGCGGGCGGCATCGCTCGGTGGCGGTGGTGGAACGGCTGAAAGTCATGTTGGGCGGCATCACAGGAGCGCGGTGGCGCATGCGCCATCGCGACGTCGCAGTCGTTTGAGGAGTCGCCACGTCGAGGGATAGGGACAGGACACGAGATGCGAGTAGACAAACCCTGGGGATACGAACTGCGCTGGGCCACCACGGACCGGTATGTCGGCAAGGTCATCCACGTCGACTCCGGACACGCACTGAGCCTGCAGTATCACAACGTCAAGGACGAAACGATTCTGCTCTGGACCGGAAGAATTCAGTTCGAGATCGAAGAGAACGGTAAGCGCGTGACGCGTGAGATGACGCCGGGCGACCGTGTCCACATCACACCAGGCACGGTGCACCGGATGACGGCCGTCGAAGACAGCGATATCTTCGAAGTATCGACACCGGAACTCGACGATGTCGTCCGACTCGAGGATCGGTATGGCCGCGCGAAACCCGACTAACCAGCGCCCGTTTCTGGCGGCCCCTGCGGCTTCCAGGCGAGACGTTCCAGCTCTGGGTAGGGGCGTCAGTGCGTCCCGGCGGTGGGAGCGGGCATCTCGGTCCGCGAACCGGTCGACGGCCCAACCCTCCTCACCTTGGCCCGCAGAGCGCTTGGCGCGGGCTAACGGGTACCTGGTCCCGACACCGAGGGAGAAGTGAACGCGAAGCTGGTCCCAAACCCGGCGCTAAAACTCCGCGCCCGCGTACGGTCCTCGCCGGCGGCACCGCCGGGCCCCACGGCTCGTCTCCCTTTTCAGCCGGGGCTTCGCCCCGAACCCCACGCGAACGCTCCGCGGGGACCCCGAGTGCCCCACTCCGCGTCCGCGAGACGCGCACGTGCGCGTCTTTGCGCGTGATCGAGGAAGCGACGCCGAAGCGGACGCTGCCTCGCCACGCACGGGGTTGCCTGGCGAGATATTCGTCTCCTGAAGAAACGTCTGGGGTTCGGGGGCGCAGCCCCGGCTGAAGACGACGAAGCACCATCGCCAGACCCGGCCACCGCGCAGAACCGGTGTCTGACGAGGCGTTCGTGTGGTAAGGCGGGAAGAGGGAGCATGCAGACGGCATGTGACGGACGAAGCAACGCCGCCACACGGACGCCTCGTCAGAAACCTAGAAGGGGATATCGTCTTCGGTTAGATCGGGTGGTCCCGGGGGGCCGCCGGCAGTTGACGACGGCGAGGACGAGCCACTACTGCGGGGGCTGCCATAGTCGCCGCCTCCGCCGCCACCATCTCCGGTCCCACCGCCGCGCCCGCCGAGCAGCACGATGCGGTCTGACCGAATCTCGGTGGTGTATCGCTTGTTCCCGTCCTTGTCATCCCATTGTCGGGTCTGCAAACGGCCCTCAACGTAGATCTGGCGCCCTTTCATCAGGTAATCCTTCAACGTCTCAGCCTGCTTGCCCCACACCACGACGCGGTGCCACTCCGTCTTCTCCTGACGCTGCCCCGCCTTGTCGTTCCAGACGTCGGTCGTGGCCAGGCTGAGCGTGGACACCGCCGCCCCCCCGGGTGTGTACCGGATTTCAGCGTCCCGACCCAAGTTGCCGACAATGATGACCTTGTTGACCGTTCCCATACTTCTCCCCAAGAACCCTGATCGAACTAACTCACGACAACCAACCGACGCACGCTCGATGCCCGGGTAGCCAGCCCGGCTATGGCTGGTCTTGATCGAGCCGGACGAGGGCCTGTTGGGCCAGATTCGCCATGTTGTTGTCGGGGTGATTACTCACAACCTGCTCGAACGCCTGGCGGGCCAGCTCCGGCTCAGCGAGCCGGCCAAGCGTGAGCCCACGCTTGTAGAGGGACTCGGCCACTTTGTCGCCATCGGGATAACTGGTAATCACCTGCTCATAAGCGTCAAGCGCCTCCCGAAACTGCCCGTTGGCGTAGTGGTTGTCCCCGATCCAGAACTGCGCGTCGTCCGACCGCTCCGAGCGCGGGAAGGCGCTGAGATACGCTTCGAAACCCTGAATCGACAAGGCCCACTGCCCGGTCGCGTAGTCGCCCCAGGCTGTCTCGAACATACGCTGTGGTGAGACGCCAGGATCAACCGGGGCGACCCCGCCAGGCCTCTGAATCGCCACCGCTGATACCGTCGGCAACCCTGTCTCGGGATCTACGGCCAGTTGAGTCAGCCGCGGCGCGCGCAACTTTGCCATGCTAAGTCGAATTGCCTCCACCTCCTGCGACAACGACGAGACCCGCACGTTCGTCTCGTCCACTTTCTCGCGAACAATCCTGACCCCGCCGGCCACGTTGTCGACCAGCAGCTTCTGGTCCGCGAAGGCGCGGCGCGAGGTCTCATCCTGCGAATCGAGCCGCGTCGACAATGTCTGGAGCAATGTCTGGAGCGTGGTATCCAGCGTGCCCAGCATCACGTTCAGACGCATTGCCTGTTCTTGGAGCATGCGGATGTCCGCCATCATCTGCTGATGTTCACGGTCGGCGCCCGACACTGGCGAAACGACCGTCAGGATACAGACCCAACTGAACAGGAGCGAGGGGAGCAGCCGTCTCATGACAAACCTCTTCTGGGGGCGTGATTTCACGCATCTATTCTATCGCGATCCACACGTGCTGGACGCGGCGCCGGCTATTTCGACGTGATCACGAAGTGAGCGCGCCGATTCGCCGCCCACGCCGCGTCGTCGTGTCCCGGCTCGAACGGAAATTCCTTCCCGTAACTCACCGTACGAACCCGGCTCGCTTCCACTCCGAGTTGGACCATGTACTGCTGGGCGGCCAACGCGCGCCGCTCCCCGAGTCCTAGGTTGTATTCGGGCGTCCCCCGCTCATCGCAGTGCCCCTCGATGGTCACGACCCAGGTCGGGTATCGCATGAGTAGGTCCGCGTTCGCATCAGCCGCTGTCCGGCCCTGATCGTCGAGTTCGGAGCTATCCAGCCCGAAGAACACCGCCTCGAGCGGCGATTCCCGGTTCAACTCCTCGAGCGTTCGTCTCGCGAACTCGTCTTCCGGGGGCAACTCTAACGGCACGACCGGGGGCGGCGCCGGCGGCGGGGGCACCGGGCGCGGAGCCGGCGTGCGCTCCTCTGCCGCAGGCGGCGGTGGGGGAGACGTCTCCGGCGCTACCGGCGGCGGTCGTCGGCCACACGATTGCAGCGCTAGCGTTGCTACGACACAGGCCGCAGCGGCGGTCCATGAAAGAGTTCCTCGCACTTGCATCCCCAGTCCCTTTCCAGATAGTCGACCCGTATGGGGACGGCCCTCATGCCCTATCGCGACCAACTCGGCGTCTCGTTGTTCCCGGTCGACGTCAGGCGACGCAGGTTCTTTCCGTCCCGGCCGACAGTGTAAATCTGCTTCCGTCCACTTCCGCGGCTCGACGTAAACGCGATATGCCGCCCGTTAGGCGAGTAGCTCGGACTCTCGTTCGACCCGAGTCCGAAGGTCACCTGGCGCACCTCGCTCGTCGACAGGTCCAGCACCTTGATGTCATGCCCGGGCCCGGTCTTGGACGAATACGCGATCTCGTTGAAGGGGGCCGGCGACCAGGTGGGCCGATCGCTGTAGGTGTCATACGTCAACCGACGCGTGCCGGTCCCATCGACGCTCATGACGTAAATCTGCGGCTGCCCGGCCCGGTCGGACGTAAACGCGATCTGCTGGCCGTTGGGAGACCACGTCGGGCTGGTGTCGATGGCGGGGTTGAATGTCAACCGCTGCACGTTGGTACCATCCACATTGGCCACATAGATATCGCTACTGTTGTCTCGGTTCGAGTTGAACGCCACCCGGAGGCCATCTGGTGAAAACGCGGACAGCGAATTGTGGACCTGCATCGTACCGTTCGCCGGGGTCGTCATCCGCCCTTCGAACAGATGAGACACGACGATATCCGGGAAGCCGGAAAGATATGAGGTGTAGCCAATGGAGCGACCGTCTGGAGACCACGCCGGAAAGAGGTTGAGAATCCGCGTCACCGTCAACCGCTGGATGTTGGCCCCATCGTAGTCGGCGAAGTACACCTCCTTGACCGGGCGGTCCTCCACAAGCCCGAGGACTGACTCACCATCCCGATCGCTGACAAACGCGATCCGCGTCCGTGCCACACCCGCGACCCCACGTTGCTGCCGGTGAATTTCGTCTGAGAGCTGATGCGCATATCGCCGCAGGTTCGTGTTCGTCCCCGTGTATTGCACGCTGAACGCATTGTCGAAAGACCGTACTGAAAACAATCTGGCGGTGATCTCCAACTGGCTGTCGCTCAACGCCCGGACCGTGCAACTCACGACACCGTCGGCGTCCAACTCCGCCCACCGGTCAAACGAGAGGTCGCCAATCGAGCGGGCGGGGGGAATCGTGCGGTAGACGTCACGCGGGATCATCCTGAATTCACGCTCGAACTCCAAATCGGCCCAGAGCACCTCCGCGATGGTGCGAGCGGCCTCTGCCGTCGCCGCGTCTGGCGTCAGCGCCAGACAGTCCGGCACGGCGAAGTTCGGCGGCCGTCCGACATCGCCACCGATCACCAAGTCGACCCCGTCCTGTTGCCGCGCCTGCCCGCTCGCCACGAGCAGGAGAGCCACCGCGATCACGCAGGAGGGCCACGAGACCCGACGGAGGATGCTGTTCATCATCATCAGCGGTACTCGAACGTGAGGTTCACCGGCAGTCGGTCTCCGGTGAACTTGGACGGGAGCGGCGGGACCTGACCGGTCGTGAGCAACGCGCGCTCGGCACTCATGTCCAGAGCCAGATAGCCGCTGCCGTTCTGGCGCACGATGTCGGTGAGGGTGCCGTCACGCTGCACCGTGAACTTCATGACCACCGCGCCAGGTTGCTGCTGCTGGTCGTTCCAGCGCTGACGGATCAGATTCGACATCACGCTCAGGTATTCAGGGCAGCAGAAATCGCCGACGTCGAGCTCCCCGCCGAATCCGAGCCCACCGGCCGACAACCCCGTGCCCAAGCCGCGCGCCCCGGTATCGGCCAGCGCGGTGCCTTGGCGTAACTCGGGCCCCTTGGTCGGGGTCCGCCCACGAGCTTCCTCCGGCGCTGACTCCACCGGAATGTCTCGCTCCGGCAGACGAGGCGCGTCCCGAACGGTAATCGTCTCCTCGGGCGGCGCCGGCGCCGGCGGCTGGACCCACACATCTTGGTCCGCCTCTTCAACCGGTATCAAATCTTGCACCGGCTGCGCCGCCAGCGCGGTCTCTCCCCCCTGACTCGGGCCCATCGAACCGCCGAGGCTGACGGTCATGACGTCGGCCATGATTTCAGTCTCCGTGCCCGAGAAGAACCCGGTCGGGAAGAAAAGGAGGACACCGACCAGCAGGACATGTCCCCCAAGAGAGACGAGATACGTTCGCGCCAGGCTCTCGTGCACCGCGGCACGCGCCCGGAGAACATCGGTCGTCGACTCCATGCTTGGCAACCCTAGAGTTCCGCCGCGAAGTCAGTGACAAGCAGGACGTTCACGACCCCGGCCTCCAGCAGCTCGTCCATGACTGTTACCAGTTCTTGATACGTGACCTCCTGGTCGCCACGCAAGAAGACGTTCTGATCCGACCGCCCCGTGAGCTCCTGACGCATCCGTTCGTCCAGCACTTCCACCCGGACCGCCTCGCCATTCACATGCACAATCTGATCCGTACGAAACGAGATTGGCACGGTCACCACGAGGCGGTCCTCCGATACCGGGTTGCCGCGTCGAGCCACCGGTAGGCTGACATCCAGACCGCGCTGCATCAACGGCGCCGCCACCATGAACACGATGAGCAGGACGAGCATGACGTCGACCAGCGGTACGACGTTGATCTCGGACAGCGACGTCACCACGCGGCGTCGTCCGCGGCGGCCTCGGACACCCGCCCCCCCGGCCGCACCCTGTTCTTCAAGCCTGGGCATATCACGACCTTCCCTAGACGTTGATGTTTCTAGGTGAAGTTCCGCTCGGCGATGTTGAGAAACTCCAGCGAGAAGTCCTCCATGGTCGACAGGTGAATCTTTATCCTATTCGTTAGGTGATTGTAGAAGTAGACGGCCGGAATCGCGGCGAAGAGCCCAGCCGCGGTCGCGATCAGCGATTCACCGATCGGCGTGGCGATCACTGACAGTTCAGTCGACCCGGTGGTGCCGATTGCTTGGAACGCGCCGACGATCCCCATGACCGTGCCAAACAGACCGATGAACGGCGTGAGGCTGGCTGTTGTCGCCAGCAGATAGACTCGGTGCTCGAGCTTGTTGGCCTCGACCGACGACGCGCGGAGCAGTGCTCGGTCGAGCGCCTCGAAGCTCCGAAGCGTCGGGCGCACCGACCCGGTCGCCGGCTCGGCGCCCTCCGTGCCGTGGCGGAGCTGTGCATTGAGTTCCGCGTATCCCGCCTGAAACACCCCCACCAACGGACTGTGGACGAGCGATCGGCACACGGACTGCACTTCAGAAAACTTCTTACTCCGTCTGAACACGTCGAGAAAGCTCGATGTCTGGCGTTCCAGACGCCGGTATTCCCACAATTTATGGAGGGCGATGCCCCAAGACGCGACTGAGAAGAGTAATAGAATGAGGAGAACGGTTTTGGACAGCGGTGTCGAACGAGCGACCCATTCGACAACGCTTCCACCCGTACCTGTCTCCGACGCGCCAACCGCCTGTGTTTGCAAGGCAATGGCGTAGTAACCAAGGGTACGCACTGGCCCTCCGTTTACTACAAAGCGCGCCGCTGGGAAAGCGCCGACACCGAAGGGTAGCACGCACCATGAGTGCTGTCAAATGTATGATACGATGGCACTTCTCAGTTCTGCCGGTCCATGATCCGCTTCCTTAGTATTCACGACCTGGCCGTCATCGACAGCCTCGAACTTGAGTTCGGGACCGGTCTCAACGTCCTTACGGGCGAGACGGGTGCCGGCAAGTCGATCGTCGTTGGCGCACTCGCCCTGCTCCGCGGCGGCCGTGCGTCCGCCGACCTGGTGCGCACCGGCGCCGACAAAGCGGTCATTGCGGCGGTCATAGAAACGCCGGACGGCACCGAGCAAATCCTGCGCCGCGAAGTCTCGGCCCACGGGCGTAGCCGCGCGTTTGTCGACGATCAGGTCGTGTCGACCACCGCGCTACGCGAGATCGGCGCACGGCTGATTGACCTTCACGGACAACACGAACACCACGTCTTGCTCGACCCGGCCACGCACCTCGATCTACTCGACCGCTACGCCGATCTGGGCGTGAGCCGGGACGCGGTCCGTACCGCCTACGACGCGTGGCGCACCGCAGCGGCGGCGCTGGCCGATCTGCAGCAGCGGGCGGCCAGTCAGTCCGAACGGGTCGAGATGGTGGCGTTTCAGCTCCGAGAGCTCGACGAGACCGATCCTGAGGAGGACGAAGACGTCCGCCTGACCGCCGAGCAGCAGATTCTCGCGAATGCGGATCACATACACCGGCTGGCGTCAGAGAGCTATGCCGAGCTCTACGAGGGCGACGAGGCCGCCCTGGGAGCCTTGGAACGGATCTGGAAACGTGTTGCCGAGCTCTCCACGCTCGATCCATCATTCGCGCCGCACCTCGACACCAAGGACGCGGTGGTCTCCCAACTCGAAGAACTCGCGTTTGCCCTCCGCCCGCACGCCAGCGGGGTCGAGGCGTCCCCCGAACGGCTCCAGACGGTGGAGGACCGGCTGGCCCGACTCGAACGGATCAAACGACGGTATGGTCCGACGCTGGCCGATGTCGTACGCCGACGTGCCGAACTCTGCGAGGAATCCAGCCAACTCAACACCGGCGCGGAGCAATCGACGGCGCTGGTTCACCGGGTGACCGCGACACGCGCGGCCTATGTCTCCGCGGCGACGACGCTGTCCGAGCGGCGTCGCCATCATGCCATCGCGCTCGCCACCGGGCTTGAGGCGGGCCTGGCTGATCTGGCCATGTCCCATTGTCGATTCGAGGTCACCTTCGACGAGTCGGCCACCAACGAGAGCGACTGGACCGACCGCGGTACCGACCGAGCCGAGTTCTACTTCTCGGCGAACCCTGGCGAGACCGTGAAGCCGCTAGCGCGCATCGCGTCTGGCGGAGAACTGTCCCGCGTGATGTTGGCTCTCCGCACCGTCACCGCGACAGAGGCACGGGGGAAAACGCTCGTGTTCGATGAGATTGATGCCGGGATTGGCGGGGAGGCGGCCGACCGGGTCGGGGCCAAACTGCGGGGACTGTCAAGTCAAGCCCAAGTCCTGTGTGTGACCCATTTGCCTCAAATAGCCACATATGGCACCACCCATTACCGAGTAAATAAAGTGGTTGTGAATGGCCGTACCACGGCGACAGTCAGACGGCTCGATAACGAAGCGCGTACGGCAGAGGTCGCCCGGATGATGACCGGAACACGGGTGTCTGATGCCGTGTTACAAACCGCACGGGAGCTACTGGAAGGCGAACATCACTAGATCACTGATGCTGGACGCGTGGGCGATTCGGTCGGAATCGCCCGGTCAGTTTGATCCAGCGGCAAGGTAAAACGGTGCCCAGGAAGTACTTCATCGAAACGTTCGGTTGCCAGATGAACGTCCACGACTCCGAGCGTCTGGCCGGCCTCCTCGACCAGGCGGGATATGAGGCGGCGGTGGCACCGAACGAAGCCGATCTCGTGGTTATCAACACCTGCAGCGTCAGAGATCGGGCCGAGGATCGACTGTACACGGAGTTGGGCCAGGTACCCGAGAACACGTCCGGGAGACGGCCAATTGTCGCCGTGACCGGGTGCGTGGCTCAACAGGAGGGGAGTGCGCTGCTCCAGCGCGGGCGCCGCGTGGATCTGGTTGTAGGAACACAAGCGCTGACGCGGCTGCCGGAGATGGTGGACGAGCTCGAGCAGAGTCGGCCAGAACGGGTTGACATCAACCCCTACGACAATGTGTCGTTCCCGTTCGGCATCACGAAACGTACGGACCCCGTCAAGGCATCCGTCACGATCATTGAGGGGTGCAACGACTTCTGTGCGTTCTGCGTTGTCCCCTACACGCGGGGCCACGAACGCATGCGCCCCTCACGCGAGATTGTCGAGGAGGTGCGCCTCGCGGCGTCCCAGGGGCATCGCGAGATCCAGTTGCTCGGGCAGATCGTCAATCACTACGCGGCCCCGGATCGACCGGGCTGCGACTTCGCGGCGCTGCTGGAGCTGGTCCACGAGGTGCCTGGCGTCGATCGCATCCGGTTCGCGAGCCCCCACCCACGACACGTCACGGCGCGTATGATCGGCGTCATGCAGAGGCTGCCGAAAGTCTGCCGCCATCTGCATCTGCCGGTGCAGTCCGGCTCGACTGAAGTACTGACACGGATGCGCCGCCGCCATTCTCGCGAAGACTATCTGGCGCTGGTGGAGCGCATACGGACTGCCATACCGGACATCGCCCTGTCGACCGACATGATCGTAGGGTTTCCTGGCGAGACGGCACGAGACTTCGAGGAGACGCTGAGTCTGGTGAGGACGGTGGGATACCACAGCATGTTCTCGTTCAAGTATTCGGAACGCCCCAACACCCTCGCCACCCAGCGGCTCCCGGACGATGTCTCGGCCGCTGACAAGACGAGCCGGATCGTCGAGCTGCAGGACGTACAAAAAGGCATCCAGGAGAAGCTCCACCGGCGGCAGGTCGGTCG